>NZ_JBLYZI010000040.1:0-45721 GCF_057680865.1 Endozoicomonas sp. Z74 | reverse complement strand
CCTTTACCCCACCAACTAGCTAATCCGACGCAGGCTCATCCAATAGCGCAAGGTCCGAAGATCCCCTGCTTTCCCCCTTAGGGCGTATGCGGTATTAATCCGGATTTCTCCGGGCTATCCCCCACTATCGGGCAGATTCCTACGTGTTACGCACCCGTCCGCCGCTCGTCAGCAGATAGCAAGCTATCTCTGTTACCGCTCGACTTGCATGTGTTAGGCCTGCCGCCAGCGTTCAATCTGAGCCATGATCAAACTCTTCAGTTTAAATCGTTTTGTCACTTCACTCCGAAGAGCGAGCAACGACTCAATTTTGCAATTAAACGCACATGAATTAACAGATATGTTCGCTTGCTCAATTAAGCATCTTAAGTAGTTCAAGACCGAAGCCTTGTTAACCGATGCAATCGCACAAGCGCCCACACGAATTGTCTGATATCTTGTTAAAGAACTTGGTTAGAATCAGGAGATTCTCAACCCTGACCAGCCGTTGATGCCGATCAGCAAGGCCGCCTATCTTACCGTGGCGGCTTTCGTTGTCAAGCAGTCTTTTGCGTCAGAGCAAAGAAGCTTTTCAACTCACTGACGCTGGCCTCAGCCCCTGTCAGCGGATGCGCATCTTACCGCGCTGCGGCTCGTTGTCAACTGGTCATTTTTTGATAACCGCTTAACCAACCACACCTTCCATCAACCGACATCAAAAAAGCCGGTCAGCAATGAACGATGGGTTCCGCTGTCCTGACTGATGTCTTGGAAGTGGGGCGCATTATACGCACCCCAAGCGCTCTGGCAACCTGCGCAATATACCTAGCTCAAAAGCTTCTCTTGTTGAAAGCTCTTCACTCACGCCCCGCTGACACTTCAACACAAGCAGGTTGTCATAACTGACTCATGCTAATGTGAAGGTAAAAAGGGAAAGAATAAAAGGGGAGCACCGTGCCCGGGCAAACACAGTCCTCACTGACAACAAACGATCTCTACTGGCTCAACAAAGTCTGCGAAGCATACAATCGAGAAAACCCAGATTCCGACTCCCTAACTGCGAGAATTGATAGTGGCCGTGCGCTTTTCTACAAGAGAAAGGCGTTGAAAACCGTTTGTACCTGCTCGTTAATTCAAGGAAAGCTGGTCAAGGAGGCGCCAGAACGAAAAGGTATTGAGAAATTCAAGGTGAACAAGCTGGTCAGGCTGGACCAGCTAATGAGCAAACTGCCTGGTGTGGGGGACCATCTAGGAAGAGTCATCAACAAACAAAACCGGCGGTTCAACCGGGTTGCAGAGCTTATCGATATACACCGCCCAAAGCACTTCGATAATCCACATAACAGCGAAGCAGAGAATGAATGCCTTGGGCCAAAAGCTCCACTCATAGATGAATATGCTCAGGATAACTCCAACAACCGGCACACAGAAACGGACGAAAGCCCATCCCCTGAGCCACCGTCGACTAAAAAAAAGAAACGCAAAAGGAAGCACAACCAAAAGACCGTCGTTCAGCCTCCCCTTGAGCTCTCAGGTAATTTCAGGGATTACCAGGCTTACCTGGAGAGACAGCTTTCTGAGGAAACCCTGCAGGGTGATGACGCCCTCAGTGACCAAACCCTCCCCATAGACAGAGCAAATGAAAAAGATGAACCCGGTATTCAAGGTGGCAGGTTCAGAGGCATCAAACAGGGGCAGATCAACCGAAAAAGAATACCGCCCCCCAATCGGACTCACTTCCCAGACGACTTAATCCCCGATGCTCAAAGGCTCGACTATCCGCTGTTAGTGCCAGAAAAGTGTCCTTATGAAAAATACCATTCACCAAAACCCCTTTTTAAGGCCTATAAAAAGCTGTCGTTGAATCTGGACGACGCAACGCTGATAAAGTTCATAAAGCGATACCCTGCAGACAGTGAAGCTTATTTCCATGCCTGTAAAAGAAATGACGTTCATATCTCTGACCTGTCTGAAATCATCAAACAGCTGCTGGCAATCACAGACCAACCACCCAGAAATACTCCCCGGTTAAAGCTGACCGGGGATCCAATGATCGATGCATTCAGGAAAGCCTGTCGCTCAGGAAGCCTCCACGAGGAATGTAAATATGTGTCCATTGCTCATGAAGATACCCGGCTTCCAGCACAGCTGCTAGGGGTTAGCGGCGAAGGTGTGATGGCCAGGGTCTGTAATATTGATGGAAGCTTTGCGATCCGCTTTCTCAAAGGCTCGGCATTAAAACATATCAGGGTCAGCCCCGGAGCCAGGTCCCACTTTGCCCCATTGAATAAGTACTCATTTCACAGCCACAAACTGAATAACTATCAAGCCCGATCCGGCGAACTGGTCACCATCGACTATGGTTCTCCCACCCTGCAAAAGTGGATGGCATCAGTAACCCGTCTGATCCATCAGAGAACCGGGGTTCGTCCAGGACAAAACCCAACTCTCTCGCTTCAGGCCAGGGAAGCCATCATTCAGTGCTGGCTTACAGATGTTGTTCCCTTAGTAGAGGATAAAAGCCTTCCTTATGGCCTCAGCACCTATAAGTATGGGGAACAAAGAAACAGGATGATTCATGATCGCCATGGTTGTGCTGATATTGGAATCATTATTGATAGCCAGACTGCGGTTTGCAGGGAACTCAGTATTTTTCTCTCAATCTTGCTGGCCGAGTATGGCATCGCTTCCAGTGTGGTTACTGGCAACATGAAAAACAGTGCCCATGCCTGGGTCCAGCTTTATGATCAGCATGGACACGTCTCCGGCATACTGGACTCAAACAATACAAGAAAGCTGCACGTTCCACCCGATAGCTACCCCGGGTTCCCCCTGTATATAACCGATCTGGTCAAACCTTCCCATTGACTCTTGTCCTGGGGCAGAATCCCTGAATATTCTGCCCCAGGGCATTTTCTAGGGGCCCAGCTTCCAGTAGAGTTTCCCAGACGGCCGTCGTGGCTGGCAGAAACAACTCTGAACAGAGTCAGCAGGGTGTACGACTGTGAAGCGTTTTGTATTACTGGCTATCCCATTTCTGACGATCCTTTTACTGCTGGCCGGTTGCAGCAGCCAGGAGTCTTTTCGCATTCAAAGCCTGGCCAAGTCAGAAATTGACACAGTCGCCGATACTCACCTGCAAACTGCAGAAAGCCTGATGGAGGAGTTGACTCGTAAGCTGTACGCCCGAAACCCAAGAGAGCTGGCAAAAACCCCTGGAGTGAAACTGGAAGACAGAATAACCACCCTGTTTGGTATCAATCGTTACCTTCAACAATTCAACGAGCTCGGGGGAAAACGAAGCATAGATGCCATGCTGCTGGCACTGAACGACGACTATCAGGGAGACCGGGTATTTGCCCTGATGGCAGGGCTGAGCACCATGATCAGGGCCAGCTATGAAAACAAGGAAGAGTTCTTTATGACGGATCAGCTTCATGAGCAAAAACTGTACAACAGCGCCCGTAACATTGAGATACTGGCCTGGCGCCTGCAAAGCCGACGAAATACCAGGAGTGAACCGCTGCTACTGACCAATGCTACAGGAAGGACTGTTAATCTCAGCTTTGAGCGGCTCTACGGAAAGTTAATTGCCAATCAGGATATGATGGCCAACCTCATGTCCCAGAAGAACCAACGAGCCATCCGGAAGACCGTTCAAACCATTGGCCGCATTGCTTTCTTACCGATTTAGCCAGGAATGACTGCGAACCACCGGCAGTCTCAAAGTCAACAGAACCGCCAGCACGGCCCCATATATCATTGGCTCGGTATAATCGCTCTTCACCAACCAGAGAAAATGAACAACCACCAATACAGCTGCCGGGTAAACCAGCTGATGCAACCGGCTCCAGCTTTTCCCCATTCGTTTCATCATTGCCCGGGTTGAGGTGACTCCCAGGGCAATCAGGATGGAAGCCGCCATGGCACCAACAATAATGTAGGAGCGCTTATACAGATCTTCAACAAGAGTATCCCACTGCCAGCCGAGCATAAAGGCAAGATAAGAAAGGATATGCAAGGCTGCATAAAACAGGCAGAACAATCCCATCATGCGCCGAAAACGGATCAACCTGCTGATGCCGGTTAATTGCCGAAGCGGTGTTAATGCCAGGGTGATCAACAAAAAACGCAGGGCCCAGATACCCAGTTCATGAGTAACCGCCATTCCCGGATCAGGCCCCAGAGTATTGCCAGAGGCAGCAACCACCAGTAGCGCCAGTGGCACCAGGCAGGCCGGAAAAACAAAACACTTAACTTGAGCTACCCTATCCATTTGCACCACCTATTAACCCGACAGGCTGCTAGTAATAACGGGACAAATCCATGCCCCTGTATAGCCCTGCCACCTCTTCTTCATAGCCATTAAATAAACGGGTTTTGATCCGGTTCGGTGACAACAGACTGCTGGGCAGCCGTCTTTCATGCTTCTGGCTCCAGCGAGGGTGATCTACCCCAGGGTTCACATTGGCATAAAAACCATACTCCCCGGGAGCCGTGCTTTCCCAAGTGGTCTTCGGCTGTTGCTCCGTCAAACGGATCCTGACAATGGACTTGATGCTTTTGAAACCGTACTTCCAGGGAACCACCAATCGAAAGGGAGCCCCATTCTGATTGGGCAAAACCTTGCCATAGAGGCCTGTCGCCATCAGGGTAAGCGGGTTCATGGCTTCATCCATTCTCAACCCTTCCACATAAGGCCAGTCCAGCCCCCCGAAGGGAGACTTCTGCCCTGGCATCTGCTCTGGGTCAAGCAACGTTGTAAATTCCACAAACCGGGCTTTTGATGTGGGCTCAAACCGTTTGAGAATATCCGCCAGAGGAATACCAATCCATGGAATCACCATGGACCAGGCCTCCACACAACGCAGGCGATAAACCCGCTCTTCCATGGCGTGCGGCTTGAGAATGTCTTCCAGAGTGTAAGTTCCTGGCCTGCCCACTTCTCCGTCGATCTTTACTGACCAGGGATCGGTTTTCAGGGAGCCGGCATGTTTAACCGGGTCACCTTTGCCAGTGCCAAACTCATAAAAATTATTGTAGGTAGTGACATCCTGCCAGGGCGTCTGGCTTTCTGATGTGGAAAAGCCTCCGTTTCTGGAATTGGCGACCTGTGTAGCCAACCAGCCCGGAACCTTTGAAGCCTCTGGTATTGCCAGCCCCTTTCCTGACACTCCAACCGCTGCTTCAGCTGAACGGTCTTCAGTACAACCCACCATAGCCATTCCAAGACCCGCCAGGGCAATACGACCAGATTGTCGTATGAATGCCCTTCTACCCTGATAGACCCCTTCGGGGGTTATCTCACTGGGCGAAATGTCCGAGGGTTTATTTATTTTCAGAAGCATAACCGTCCTTCCTGGAGCACTCTTCACACCTATTATGACGGCTATCAGGCTACGAGGGTATTTTTATTGTTGGTAATAAATTTCTTGCTTTTAAAAACAAAGAAGCCAGCAGCTGCTGGCTTCTTTGCTGTCTTTTCAACGTCACTCTGTGTTACTTAATCCGAAGCTTTCTCTTTGCTGTCAGGCCCCATACGCAACATCGCCATTATCGGCCCCGAGCAGGCATAAGCCAGGAAAATCAGCATCAACACCCGGGGAGGATCTGAAAATACCACCGCAAAGGTCAACACAATGACCAGCACAAAAATAAAGTGTACCCGGCCTTTCAGATCAATCTTTTTAAAACTGTGGTAACGGATATTGCTCACCATTAGCACACCGGACAGTCCCGTAATCAAGGCTCCCAGCAACGCGACCACAATAGAGTCGCCGTTTATACCAAAATCACTTAATGCCCAAACCATACCCACTACCAGTGCAGCCGCCGCAGGGCTGGCCAGGCCAGTAAAGTAACGGCTGTCAGTGACTTCAATCTGGGCATTAAAACGAGCCAGGCGGAGTGCTCCACAGGCCGCATAAATAAACGCCACCATCCAACCAAACTTGCCTAAATCGTGGAGCGCCCAGCTGAAAGCCACCATGGCGGGCGCCACCCCGAAGGTAACCATATCGGCCAGGCTGTCATACTGCTCGCCGAACTTGCTCATGGTATTGGTCATCCGGGCCACCCGCCCGTCCAGGCCATCCAGGATCATGGCCACAAATACGGCGATACAGGCCTGGGAGAAATGACCGGCCTGGGCAGCAATAATGGCGTAAAAGCCACAGAACAGGTTGCCGGTGGTGAACAGGTTGGGAAGGAGGTAGATGCCTTTGCGGCGAATGGTCTCACCACCCTCAATAATCTCTTCTTCGTGCTCGTCTACAGGAAAAAAGCCGTCGACGGCATCGTGATTACTCTCCGGCTTTTCCGCTTTCTCAGTCATTGACACATCTGCTCTTGGTTACAGAACTAGCAGGTGACTCTATCACGAAATCGGGATATCAGGGATAAGGTAGATCAATAGGCCCGATCAGTACTGAACTATTTTGGCCGCATCGCTTTATGACGGCGTAAAATACACTCATTACTGTCCAGACTATACCTTTAGCCATAACAGCGGGTTTATGGTACAAAGCTCAAAAATAGATAACCTGAACTTACACAATAAAAGAACCATAAAAGGTGAATACCATGCGCTACTTCCTGGCAATCATTCTTCCTCCATTGGCCGTGCTCCTCTGTGGCAAACCTTTTCAGGTCGTTCTCAACATCATTCTGACGCTGCTGGGGTGGATACCCGGAGTGATTCACGCGCTTTTTGTTGTCAACACCCATCTTGCGGACAAACGCAACAAAGCGCTGATTGAAGCCATTGAAAACAAAGACTGAAATCATGAGTACTCCAATCGTTGAACCGTTCAGCCTGCCCCTGGTGAACAAAAAACAGCATACCGCTTTTCTGGTCACGGTGATGGTGGCCATGTCGTTGCTCCTGTCCGGATGCCAGAGCACCTATTACAGTGCCATGGAAAAGGTTGGCATCCACAAGCGCGATATTATGGTGGATCGAATCGAAGACACCCAGATCGCTCAGGAACAGGCTCAGGAGCAGTTCAAAACCGCCCTGGAACAATTCCAGAGCGTCATCAACTTTGATGGCGGTGATCTGGAATCAGCCTATAACGACCTCAATGGCGAATACGAAGACAGCCTCTCTGCAGCGGAAAAAGTCAGGGATCGCATTGCCAGTGTGGAAAGCGTTTCAGAAGCGCTGTTTGAAGAGTGGGAAGAGGAACTGCAGCTCTACAAAAGTGCAAGTCTCAAACGTGCCAGCGCCCAAAAGCTCAGAAATACCCGGGTTCGCTATCAGAAAATGATGGCCAGCCTTAAGAAGTCCGAGCAGAGAATGCAACCGGTTCTGGATGCCTTCCAGGACCAGGTGCTTTATTTGAAACACAATCTCAATGCCAGGGCGATCAATGCCCTGAAAGGGGAGTTCAAGAGCATCAAGGCCGACATAGATCAGCTGGTGAAAGAGATGCAACAGTCCATTGACCAGTCAAGGCAGTTTATTCAAGCCCTCAGGGCTGAATAACCGGTGAGTCATCTGGCTGTCTCTCTTTTCGAACGGACAGCCAGATGCCGGTAAAAATGCAACCGGCAGCCAGCAGATGGTACCCCTCAAGAGGCTCATCCAGTAAGGGAATGGCAAACAGCGCCGCAAAAACCGGCATCAATAGGTTGAACATAGCCGCATGGCTGGCCCCCAGTACTTTTACACCATGGTTCCATGCCAGATAAGCCAGCAGTGAAGGAAACAACACCACATAAGTCAGCAAACCCAGGTTATGAGCATTCATTGCAAAGCCGCCTTTCTCAGCCAGCTCCCAAAGATAAAAGGGGAGCAACATCAGCACGCCCAGCCCTACCAGCACTGTCAGTAGAACCACTCCCGAGAAAGGCAGATTAAACCGGCGTAACAACACGGTGTAGAGTGCCCAGCCCAGGGTGGCCAGAAGCATTACCGAATCACCGCTACCAAACTTCAAATCCACCAGGCTTTCAATACTGCCATGACTGAATAACAGCAACATGCCAGGAATCGCAATCAAACCACCCAGCACCTGCCCGAACACAGGCCAGACACGGAGTATTGGTATACTCAGCAGCATGGCCATAACCGGCAGTGTCGTCTGAATCAGACCGATATTGACGGCCTGAGTCGTTTGCGCAGAAATATAAAGCAACGAGTTAAACGAAGTGATACTGAGCAGGGCCAGAGGCAGCAACTGCCTCACACTGCACCAAAGCTGTTGCCTTTTATCCCAGACATTGCTTCCAGCAACAACCAGCAATATTACAAACACACAGGTCCAACGCCAGAACGCCAGGGACACTGGTGGAATATCTCCCACACTGAGGCGGCCGGCAACACTGTTTCCTCCCCAGCATACAGTGGCCATTATGAGGCCAAGAATGGCCAGCCCCTTGCGACGATCACTCACTGAGCCACACCTGATTTTTGCCATATAACTGACTTTTCTTTGCCCATGATTATAAACAGGATTGCTGACAACCTATTCAATTAGCCCACACTGTCTTATGAAGAACAATAGAGTATAGTGCCACAGGTATAGCAGCAACCACTGAGATAGTGCTTGTAACATAGAAGGCGACTTGAAAAGATGTCCATTGCAACTGTGATATGATAATATCGTCTAATTCCATAACAGGCGTATATCGCCGGCTTGCAATATACCGCTGACTCTCGGCAGACAAAATAAAATTTAAAAACTCCCAGCAAATCTCACTTTGATTAGTGCTGGTCAAAATAGCAAGCTGCTGTTCAATAGGGTCATAATAGTCATCTGGCACACTAGTAATATTAGTGTTTGTAACATTGTTATGATCAACTTTCATTTCTTCAGTGTGAGACAAAATCAATGACCCAGGAAGAATCCCAATCAATGCAGTGCCACCATTAATAACGTTCAACACATCGTACACATCATCCCCTTCATGAATTAGAGAAAATTTTTTCATTGCATGGTAAACATGCATTTTTTTTAACACTTCAACAGACCTATTTCCGTAGGTCGTACTTGTTGAGTTAGCTATAGACAGTGCCGGAAGCTCTTGCTGAAGAAACTTCAACATTGAATGAATTGAATTAGGCTCCTGATTAACTGGAAGATCTGTATGAGGTGAAATCCAGAACACAAGCCTCCCGAACGCATAGGTTTTTCGTGAATCCTTAAAAAGCATGCCTTCTTCTTGAAGCCGATTCAAGACAGCAATGTCAGGAGAAAACAAAAGATCAAAATTACTGCCAGGAATCATAACCTGATCGAAAAGTTCTGATGAAGCACCCACAACAAGATTGAATTCAACTCCAGGCTCTCTCCTCATAAACTGACTTGACAAATACTGTAGCGTGTCATTGAAGTCAGGCGTAACAGCTATTTTCAAAGTGCTCGCACTCACTGTTTCTTGAAAAAAGGCTTGAAAAAACAAGCCTATCAAAACAGAAATCACGGAATATTTTTTTATAAAAACACCAAGAAAAGAAAAGAAAACCATGAAAAGCAAACTAAAGCAAAAATAATATTCATTCATCATAACTAGCAACTCTCGTAAATTGAGAAAAGAGGAATATGAGACCAAAACAAAGCATTAATATTAGCCACTTTTCTTATTTCGCTTTCTCTAAGTAAATTTTCGTATTCAGAACGCGAGTACATTTCTAGCCTGCATCAAAAAAATCAAAGCATACATCATGACACTGGTTAGTTTCTTTAAAGCTTCATCAATGCACACCAATAGAAATGCCGGAATGATCAATAATGGCATTAAAACAAAATTCTCTTAACCCTCGAAGATAACAGGCGTCACTCGTCAACTATCACCTCTTACGTTAGCTACCGTATTTTCCCAACAGAAAAAGTTCGCCCCCTTAAGAAAAGCAAAATGCGTTTTTATGCTACTTTGCCTGCAAAGAGCGCAGTAGAAAAAAGAGGGGGATGATTGCGATTCAATATAGCAAAAATATATAACATGAAAATTTGAAAATATATAGAATAAACGACTATTATTTCCCTTGCTTACAGCATATCTATCGATACGAAAAAATACCTCCTTACAAGAAGATTGTATTCATGATGAATGTTACTATACCTCTAAAAACGGAAAATTTGTGGCATTGATAACTCAGAAAACAAAGATCACTGAAAAAGTGAAAAGCAATATTAATTCAGCTTTTGTTTTTTTATTAAAGTACTCAATAAACTACACAGGTGTATAACTTGATGCACTTTACTCTATTTAAAATAGCCATGGAAAGAAAAAGGGATACAGCATCACAAGCGAAGACTAAAATAAAGACCAAACCGATAAAGCGAGCTTGTTTCGTCGCATTAACAATGGCCATGTTCACAGCTGTAACCAAAGGGCATTTATTTGATGAAGACTTTCACCCATTAAATGGCGATTACGCTGAAGCAATGAGTGAGTTAGAGAGGTCTCAATGGGTGATTGAAGTTTTTAATTCAGAATTTCAACCTGCCGGAATAAAAATAGAGAGTCTTCGTCCATCATCCGATAGCAAAAAGAGCATTCCACCTATTCCAGTTGTTATAAACAGCGCCCTGAAATCAGGTAGAAATCATGAAAGCTACATCGAGTTCACACCAAGCGCCCTAACTTGGGCAATCCATTTATGCACTGAACAAAGAATCAACAATTTGACTTTGCAGGAAATGTCAAAATTAGGACAACCAAAATCTGGCATAGAAAGAATATCTGGGATGCAGTATCACTTCACAACGTTTGAACCCGCTCCCTACAAAAGTGGAAAAATAGTCATTTATGACCCCGTTTTAGAAAAATGTTCGTATTTCAAGGTGGGTGATAAAACTTACACATTCTCAAACGCAGCTAGCAACAAACCAAAAGTCACCGTCATTGACCCATCAATAAAAGTAAAGCTCAGGGTGTCAAGCCCTTCATTTCATCCATCCATAATCCCCCCTCAAGATACAAGCTCAGATTCCTTTCCATCGGGAGATACCGACCCATGGACAGATTATAACGATCATCACAAACCATTCCCTTACCACTTTCCCAATGAGAAGTACCAGGCAATCAACCTCGCTATGAACTGGATACTTCAATTACACCCTCCGGCCATAGTCCACGAGATAATGAGCTCAGTAAGCACTTATCTCGCACAAACACTTTTTCCTCAGGCAGCCGAGGATGAGCTTAACCAATTACGGGAAGATCTTCAGTATACTGCTCACTTTGCACCCACTATTTCATTCAACCAAGACGGTAGCCCAGTAATAATTCTTATCAGATGGAACAGTGATGGAACCATCAAAAAAGAAAAGGTTCCTGCACATTTTTTTATATATGATAAAGAACAAGAAAACCATGCTGTGCCTATTGATACTTTTAAAAGGTTAGTCAGGCTTCTTTCCACCTCCCCCCCCCCTGAAGATACTCCACCTGAAGTATTAGAACTACTTCTACAGATATTAACAGATTCAGTCTATGTAAAAGCAGATGTTGAAACAAAAGAAGAGTCCGTTCTTCTTACCTTTAATCATCTCAAAAAGTACATCCTCAACTTTGATAAAAAAACGAAAGCACATGAGGGTCAAGTCAACTCCGAATCACAATGTGGAAGTGCTGGTAATGAAGCAACTACCCCCCCCCCACAAAGTATCGAAGAATCTCCAGTTCAATTAAGTAGATCATCTACAGCCAGCTACACCTCGAATTTAGAACGTTTATTAACTGGACGACAAAATATTTCCATTCTAGGAGATGGGCAATGTTTTTTCAGAGCAATTGCTCATTACCGACACCAGCAAAAACACACATCGAAAGTGACAAGAACTGATGTACAGATGATCAGGCAGCAAATTGTAGATAGACTTAAGGAAATCGTAACCAATGGTGACTTCAGGGAGGATAGCCATCGCATTATTGAACAGACCGGTGAAGATCAGGCCAGGACACTGCTTCGTCGTTTCAGCAGCAATATTTCCTGGGGAGAAATGGCTTTAATTCCAGTGGCATCAGAACTATTTCAATTGAACATAGTATTTGTAGTACCTGACCATCTAGGAAATATTCAAGGAAGCATAGCTACTATTGAAGGCTCAACCCGACCATTAGAAGTTGAGGATCTCAATCAAAATATTTTCATCTATCATAATGGGGATGACCATTGGGGTATATCATTTCCATTGACTACCCCAGAGCCAGAAACAAACACTAACAGCCAAGGAGCCAGCCTAGCCTACAGTAAAACTTCAGAACATCAAACCTCAGCCATTTCAACAACGAGCCAGGATCATCAAGAAACAATTATAAATATACAGGATTCTACTGGTGATGATACTCCTCCTCCGCCAGTAGAAAGTGGTTCTCGAGTTGATGATGCACTCCTTCAAAAAAAACAGGAGACAGATTACGGACCTATTGCGAGCTTCGAAGTTCGCCTTACGACTGAAGTTGATGAAATTATTCAACTTCTTGAACACTCTCCTGCCATTCCACCAGAAGCAACAAAAGGATTTATTAAACAGTTAAACCAGTATATTGGTGAATTAAATTTTATTATTAACAACATTCATCTATTCCGGGAAGTAAACCGAACTGCTGAGCTTTTCCAGGAAGTATTACCAAATCAAGTTAGGGTTTTAGAATCTGCAAAACACACCATCAAGAATCTAACAGGACCAGTCACATCTATAAATACTGAATATTTAGATGCTATTTTCATGCTTATTGAACTTCAAAATAGTCTGAGGTCCTACAACATACCTTTGAAATTAATTGAGCAGCTAATCACATTTATAGGAATCCCCAGGCCTGGCTATGCGGCCAGAGAAAACAGAAATTTAATAATTAATTTTATAAAAATCCTACATAGAATTAAGCCTACACCAGGAATGGTTCTTGATTCATATCTAAAGACAACCAAAAGCCAGAGAACATCACCATCCTCGTTCAAAGAGATAATTAGTGCAATAAGTGATGAACATGCTGAAGAGCTAATCCGTGAAGAATTCGAGTTTCATCATGAAACTGTAGAGTTGGTAGACTCTCGATTTAAAGAAGCCGACTCCATGGTTACCGAACCTCTGAAATCTTTTCAACGGCGTTTTGTTGACATGAGTACAGATAATCCTGATAACAGCAAAGATCTCTTTGAGCATTGGTTGATACACAACTTTGTATCAGACGCTTTTATTGCATCACTTCACGACTCGCCATTGAAGTCAACTATAAAAGGTATTGGGGGAAACAATGGTCGCCGATACCTATCGTTAGCTGGGCTCTCTTTAAAAGAAATAAAAAAAACAGCCACGGCACAACTGACTGAAAAACTGAAGAAGTTTTCTCCCCAAGAATACGCCGACAGAGAAAAAGCCAAGGAAAAAGCCAAATCAATTTCAAGAAGAATTCCTATCCAGCATTGGAATAACGAATACCGAAAGCTACTTCTAACCGATCCAAGACCACATTGCCCTCTGTGTTTAGTGAAAGGCCTTACGGATATCATCCTGACTCATGAGACTACTGTTTTCTTCATAGGTTTAAAAAAATACACTCATGCAAGTGTTCATAATTCATTAGATGATTTTGAGCAAAAAATCTTATCAACAATGTTATTATCTACAGACGACAAGGCATTCTCAAAGAGTACAAGCAAATTTATTTCTGATATGATGTTTTTTAACTATAGAATGGAGGTGCTGGTTGCAAACTATGATCAGAGTTTACTAAAACTTTCACCCCACGGCTCAGATATCTATTTTAAATTTTTATCTCTAACCGAAGGAATGACACAATTTTTTAAAGATGAGCTAGGTGATCCCTCCCGCTCAACCTGGATGCAAAGGCCAAGATTACACCATCTAGAACAATCTGTTACAGAGATGGAAGAGTCATTCTCTCGAAATTTACATACCCTGATGACTCAGGAAAGCCAGGCAACCGCAGCCCATATGATGCAGCAACTCGACCACTTACGCTCCTTGAAATCAATACCTGAAACTCATATTGCTCTGTTCAAACTACTACGTCATTACTCAAGCGTCAGGGGAAAAGAACCACCTAAATTTCAGTCTTTAAAAACGCAACTGGTAAGAGAACATAAGCCCGTTATGTGGATTGCAGGAAAAATGGATAGGCTTATAAGGAGAGCGCAAAATAAATTATCATGGGAAAATCAGCCTGCGAACTGGATTGAGGAAAGTATTCTTCTCAGAGAAAAGGAAGATAACCCACTTTATTCATTAGAAATTTTTAATCGATCAACCAGGCGCCCTATTCCAAGCTTTATCCATGATACCAGTGCACGTCATAACCAATACGGTGTATTAAAAGAGCCAATACCAGGTCATGATACAGCGTTTGAGGAGGGCAATACTAACACCCTTTGGAACTCTATCCGGTATACTATGCTAAAGAACCTCCGTTTTACTATCCAACACAACAGTTCTGAGCAACTAAGAAACAAACTTGGTTCCAGATATAATAACGTCATTACTCTCATCAACAACCAAATCGGTCATGTATTAAGCCATATTGACACGCCCATAGATACTACCGAGGTAGAGCCAGAGTTATTTATTTTTGTACAAGAGCTATGCCGAGTCATAACTTCCACAGAAGAAGACTTGGAACAATCTGATTCTGACAGTAGTGAACCTAATTCTGATCAATCAACTCAGCTATGCCATCAACTTATGGATAGCCTGAAAGCTCAGTCTCAACAAGTCAAAGAAAATATGGAATCTATACGTACTGACAGTGCTTCAATTCCAGACAAACCAGCGGCAATTAAAATAGACCTTCCAGAGGAAATGCTTGAACTCCTGGAGTTAGTCAATTTGGGTATTTTACATAGCTTACTTCGTCAGGAGGTTATGTTTCAGATAAGAAGCATTATGCCCAGTGTTTCTCAAATATCGAATGCATTGGCCCTTATTGAGTTTACACAAGGTGCCAGCCTTCATCTTCGAAGTAAAAGCACAGTCTCAGCTATTGAAAAACAACAGTTAAGCGTAACCTATAACTTGGCACAAAGAATCTACTCTGAGTGGATGTATAGAATTGAAGTCTCCTATGCCGAGCGACTAGGAGAAATGCAGCGTGAAGGAAAGCCTATCGAACCTGATTTCACGGATGCTTTGAACCGGCTTCGCAAATCTGATACCGAAGTACTTTCATACATAACTGAACGAATTAAAGAAGCGATAACGACTAAACTTGCTGAAGTCCAACAAACCAGGATGGCGACCGGTCAAGAAACCGACTCTAAATTGGGTCTATCGCTAATCACGGAGTCAATGGATAGGGTGATACAAGATCTAAAATCAGAAAAACAAACACCTGAAGAAATGACACAAAAAATACATATGAGTCCCCCCCCTTCTCAAGATTCATCCGCCTCTGAATCTCTTTTATCAATTAAAGACACCCATTCCCTTCAGGAGAAACTGGAAACAGTTACATTATTAAGGGAGTACTTCGCATTGGTCTCAAGAGTTCATCATGGTGAAACCTTATCCACAAAAGAAATTCGTGAATTCTGGCTGGTTAGAGCCGGCCGATTTGCAGAAGACCACGGTGGTGTATCCTATGTTATGTGGTTTACATCTCATATGGTAATGACAATATCTCGTTACTTGGCTGAATTGCATGGAGTATCCACTGCTGAATACCCAAGTGGGGGGACGCTACCCATAGGATCTACCTATTTCCCATGGGTTCCAGACCTTGGTATTGACTGGCTTTCAGCCGCCATGTCAACTTGGGCACAAACTGTCTCCTTGTTAACAATTGCCCCCCTGTTTTCAGACAACAGTCAAACCAACGAAATGCTCAAATCCTGTAAAGGAATCCCCTGGGCATTATCAGGTCCTTCATCTGAATTTATGTGCGATGCAGTTCGACATTACCTGGTCTTGTCCGCAGAAATGTCCCTAGATTCAAAAAGTAGCCCAGAGAAGGTTTATTATCACTATGCGTCTTCATGGGACCGATTCAACGATTTTCTTTCTGCTTTATCCTTAAAGTACCTTTCTCCTGAATATAATTTTGTTGGTGATAGTTGGTGGAAAAAAACGGCTGCCTTTCCATTGAGAGTTCTAAATTATGCAGCAAGGTGTTTTAAAAGAAGTGCCTCCATAAGGGGGGGGGTTGCCAACAACGAACAATATCATATGTGTGAAAATGATAAGCGCTTAATTGACTCCTTTTCCAGAATGGGTCCACAGAATTTTATTAAAGGATATAATAATGTGGTCACCAAAAGCGCATTGCAACAGGGAACAGCCCTTATTATGACACCATGGGATATACTGAATGCTCAAAATGAATTCACCTCTATTCACGAAAACCTGAGATCCAGATTAGACGTTAAAAGCCGCCATGAAGCACTATGGAATTTTTATCACGGCTCAGAGCTATCCCCATTTGACAGTCAACGCCTGGCTGATATGTACGGTACTAATGCTATACCCGTTCTAATAAATACTGAAGGTTCAGTCTTCAGCCAGCATGACCTGGATATTTTTGAAACATTCCAAAATCGCTCATGTCGTTTTTATGGCTTGGGGGCAGCTCTTCAGCTACTTGGTCTATATGCAGCCAGTTATGACCTGGCCTCATTTTTCGTAGCCCCTATGGAAGGTGCCGCCGAAATGTTTGTCAACGGGTTTTGCTCGTTGGCAGAAAAACATGTCAGACAGTACCCCGGCATGGGCAAAACAGCGTCATCCTGCTACTCGGCAGCCGTTGCATTTTTAAGAAAATCCAACGCCTGGCGTCGAATTCTTACTGTATTTGGAGCAAAAGGGGTCTTTTCTCTTGGATCAGCCCTTATTACCCACTCACATGAACTTTCAAATGGAAAAATATCCATCAGTGATGCATTAAAAGCTGAAGGTATTGCCGCAATTGGAAAGGGAGTCTTATCCAGTCTGGCCAGATTTTTACAACAGTTTGATAGTTTTTTCTTATTATTCCTGGGTGAAGGTATTGACAGCCTCGACACACCCACGAAGGAAGTATTAACCGGTGAAGGTGTTCGAAAAGAGCCTAAAGTAACACCTGATCTGATCAGTGCTTCACGAACCGATGTGAAAAGAGTTGCTGCGCAAAGCCGCGGCAATCTTGAGAAATTTCAGACACTTCTTGAAGCTATCATCAATGAACGAAGCTCTGTTTCTTTCTATGTTTTAAAGTTGGCTCAGGAATTCAGAGAGCTTGCCAGTATAGATTGCCTTAAAGACACCTGCGAAGTAATGGAGCAAAAGATGCAGCCTAGGGCCAAAAATAAACAACATGAAAAAACCTCATTCTCCAAATTCAAGCAAAATTTAGATGAACATTTGGACAAAGTTCTACCAACAATGAAGGCAACAACATTTGTACTTGAAGTACCCACTGAAGAGCTTGCAGGTTATAACCATGTTAAACAAGTTCTTGATGATTTCATGGAACGTGCTCGCCTTGGAGAGCCCGCGATTCCCGCCATGGCAGAAGCTTATATTGCTATTAAAGATTCTCCGGTTCGTTTGCTCGATTTCTACATTCATGAATTATTAACACCTGACATAGCCCTAAGACTTCCAGAAACATTGGAGGCAGATGATAAATCCAATCTATTAACTGAAGAGCAATTTTCAGAGGCTGTTCGAGCCAGATACTTAAGAACCATAAAGCTGAATCAACTAAAACAAACAGTCCGGCAAGAGGCCATCCGGCGCCTGAACCCCCTGCCTGAGCCTATGCAAGTTGCACCTGCAAATTGATTGTACTGGTTATATTCAAGTTGTTACCAAAAAAAACTCCGTACAAGACGGAGTTTTTTGTATGGAGACCATTGCGATTAATTCTTGGCTTTATCCACCAGCTTGTTAGCAGCAATCCAAGGCATCATCTCCCGCAGCTGGGCACCTACTTTTTCAATAGGATGCGCTGCATTGTTGCGACGATAGGCGGTCATGGACGGATAGTTGTGAGCACCTTCAGAGATAAACTTCTTGGCGTATTCACCATTCTGGATATCCTTCAGTGCATCGCGCATGGCTTTACGGGACTCATCGTTAATAACCCTGGGGCCCGTAACGTACTCCCCATACTCCGCATTATTGGAGATGGAGTAGTTCATATTGGCGATGCCGCCTTCGTACATCAGGTCAACAATCAGCTTCAGCTCGTGCAGGCACTCAAAGTAGGCCATTTCAGGAGCGTAACCGGCTTCGGTCAGGGTTTCAAAACCCGCTTTTACCAGCTCAACGGCACCACCGCACAATACCGCCTGTTCACCAAACAGATCCGTTTCCGTCTCGTCTTTGAAGGTGGTTTCAATAATACCGGTACGGCCACCGCCCACTCCTGAGGCATAAGAGAGGGCCACTTTTTTGGCCTCGCCGGATGCGTCCTGATAAATAGCCACCAGATCGGGGATACCGCCACCTTTAACAAACTCGGAACGAACTGTGTGGCCCGGAGCCTTCGGAGCAATCATGATGACATCCAGATCGGCACGGGGCACTACCTGATTGTAATGAATGGCGAAACCATGAGCAAATGCCAGGGTGGCTCCCTGCTTCAGGTTTGGCTCAATGACTTCTTTGTAGAGTTGGGACTGAAATTCGTCCGGTGTCAGGATCATAACCAGGTCTGCCTGAGCAACGGCAGCAGGCACTTCGGCAACATTCAGGCCAGAAGCTTCAGCCTTCTCCCAGGAAGCAGACCCTTTTCTCAAGCCAACGGTCACATCGACCCCGGAATCCTTCAGGTTGTTCGCATGGGCATGGCCCTGGGAACCGTATCCAATGATAGAGACTTTCTTGCCACGGATGATAGAGAGGTCACAGTCTTTATCGTAATACACTTTCATCAGAAAACTCCTGAAAGATGGTTAAGGCCGCTCACCCATGCCTAAAAAGCAAACTGTTTTTCACGACCTTTTCAAGACCAATGGTTTAACCCTGTTACCAGGACTCACGGCGATTCGTGGTACACCATACCCCATAGGTGATCCTGCGTATAGTTGCAGTTAGTGATATATTTGCAATTCTGTTTTTTATATATTGCAATGCACCACAAAATAGCCAGCCCCTCCCCTGATAAAGGCTTTAACCATGGCAGTAGACCTCCGACCACTCAAACAGTTCCTGGCACTGGCCGAATCACTCCACTTCAGCCGTGCCAGTGACGCCTGCCATGTCAGCCCATCGACCCTGAGTCGAACCATCAAGCAACTTGAAGAGCAACTGGGAGTCTCGCTGTTTGAAAGGGACAACCGGAGTGTGACCCTGACTCCGGAGGGTGATAAATTCCGACACTATGCCCGGGGAGCCTTGCTGCAATGGGAAGTCATCCATAATGACCTGATGTCTGATGCCCGGGAACTGCGTGGTTCTCTCAGCATGTATTGCTCGGTCACCGCCAGCTACAGTTTTCTCTATGACATCCTGAACCAATTCCGTCCCCGTTACCCGTTGATCTCCATCAAACTCCATACGGGGGACCCGGAACTGGCTATCCATCGGGTGCTTGCAGAGCAGGATGACGTGGCTATCGCCGCACGGCCCGACAACCTGCCCACCGGTTTGGCGTTTAAACAGGTTGCCCTATCCCCGCTGGTGTTTATTGCTCCGGTTCACTCACCACAGCCTGGCTCGCCCTTAACCGCCCCGTTGTCTGCAGAACAATGGTCCGACAGCCCGGTGATCATGCCAGAGCAGGGAGTCGCCCGAAGAAGGCTGGATCAATGGTTTCGGGAAATGGGCAAGAAGCCCAACATTTACGCTCAAGTGGCCGGCAACGAAGCCATTGTCAGCATGGTCAGCCTGGGCTTTGGTGTCGGCGTGGTTCCAGAGATTGTCCTGAACAACAGCCCTCTATCAGACCGCGTTCGTATATTGGCCATAACTCCAGACCTTAAACCATACGACGTTGGTTTTTGCGTGCTCGAAAAAAAACTTAAAAACCCTTTGGTCCGGGCCTTCTGGTCACAGTTACCAGAACTAAATTAACTACCTCTGTCTTTTTTTATAGCTCCCCGGGATAAGTGGCCTTTTTTGACATAGATTTATCATCAGAGCAGACTTTATCCTTCATCGAAAAATCAAAAATAAAGGGATGTAACCGTGGAAAAAAGATACAGGGTTTGTTCTCAGCGATTTATTATGCTCAGCCTATTGCTGTCTCTGGGACTGGTCATCAGCCCTTACGGCCGAGCGGTGACCGGCAGTGATATTTCTCTGCTTGACCTGATGATCGACAGTTATGAGATGAAGATGATTTCCTGGTCCGAAAAGTACGCCTACTCTGAAGAAGGACCCGGTATTGATGTCCGCCCCAGAGAATTGAATATGCAACAGAGCCAGTTGCATCTGGACGACTACGACGGTCTACTGGAGCAGTCCATTAATGAAATGACCCAGTCTCTCAAAACATTCTCTTTGGACTGGCAGAAAACCAATGCGCCAGGACATACACAGGCCGAAGGTGTTGAAAGCTCACAGCAGGCATTCACCCGGTTTATTCAAGATGTCATGAGCCCCTCAGAACAGGTAACTACCCGGGCCTATCAGATCAATACCCTTCTTCAGCTGGCCTCCATTTATGTCTTTATGGCTTCCGAAGCCTACACCAGCCTGCCTATTATGGAGATGTACAACTTCCAGGGGCAGATTCAGTCCCTGGATAAATCTCTGGCGAACTCACCGGTCAAAGACCCAACCCTTCTGCCCAAATGGCGGTTCCTGAAAGCGGCCATGCAAAAAGAGGATTTTATGGCACCCTATCTGGTCAAGCGTCACGCTTTGTCCATGGCGTTGATTCTTCAACGGTCACTGGATACTCCTATATAACCAGCTTTTTAACCTGGCCGGCTGCTAATCTCAGCGAGATTGTCAGCCAGGCTGACCTCTCTGTTAGTGAACTTCCCCCTTTATTCAACTAGCTTTCTTTTCCTGAACTCACTGATATCTGCCTGGGAAGGAAGCCTTACCATGCCATTTTCACTATGCGCTGTTTCGCTGCAATCCCCTGCGCAGTCTTATGAGTATCAGCCTACATCCCCCGATAACAGTCCCACTGATACAAAAACGCTGACCAATATATCCCTCTCAGAAACCAGGATTCAAAGTGAACTTGATTCACTCGACGCTGCAGAGCCGGCTGTTAACCCCAAAACCCTTTTTAAGCGTTCAATCAGTGAAGCAATGTTCAAGTGTGAACTTAAACCCACCGGAGTCGGACTCTGTTTAAAGCGCGTGAAAGAGCCCAGGGAGTTCGCTCCCCCTGGCTCTCCAGACAGCGCAGTACCTTCTTCTGATGATTCTGAATGCCCAAAAGCCCCTGAGTTAGATTCAGAAGGGTATTGTTCACTGGATGAAAGTGAACCGGATATTCATACCAATCAATCAATGAACGAGACAGATGAGTTCAACTTCTCATGCTCTTCCCAACCAGATAGAAAGAGCTCAATAGCTCTCAACCCCCAGGAGGGCCTTTCACCACCAATACTGCCCGAAATACCGGCTTTATATAGGCAAGTATCTACAAGCTCTGACTGCCCGGAAAACAGTATAAATCATAAGATTGACGAACCCCCTCTTCTAGTACCAGAGGTCCCTCCCCTGCGCCACCCCACTATGAAACTCAAAACAACGTATCCAAAATCAGAGGAAGAAATGCTGGTTGTTGGGGACGGTCTCACGGTAAAGAACAGCCCAGGAAAAGGGAATGGTGTCTATGCTGACGTTTTTATTCGTAAAAAGGAATTTCCAACCTGGGTTGACGGAAAAACAGAACTGCTGACACCCAAAGAAAGACAAGAGCACCTGAAAGACTTGGAAGCGTCAAGCCATACCATTGCCTTTGATCAGTTTAAAGTAATGAAAGGTTACAAAGATCCCGTTTTCGCAAAAAATTTCCGAAGAGGCGCCGGCAGTTTTATCAACCACAGTTCCAAGCGCTTCAATGTCGAGTATGTTGTCCGTGATGATATCAAAGCTCCCTGGATTTATATCAGAGCTGTCAGAAATATCGAACCTGGTGAAGAGCTTCTGGTCAATTACGGGAATGGCTACTGGAAGTTGCGCCAGATAAAACCCTATGAAGAAGATGAAAAACAACCCTTCAAGGCGTCTCCTGCGAACAAGATATCCAACCGGGAAAAACGGAAGCGCCCATCTCTGGACGCTCCACCCGCTATTACCAGGAAAGCACCTTTTCTCCCCGGGAAATCCCGGTAACGCCACTGCGCACCACTTCAAGCACCTGGGCCTGGCCGATGGCCTCAATAAAGGCATCCAGTTTATCCCCTGTGCCTGTCAGCTGGATGGTGTAGACCGAGCTGGTGACATCCACGATCTGTCCCCGAAAAATATCCGCAGTCCGCTTCACCTCAGCCCGGAGGGGACCGCTGGACCTGACCTTGATCAGCATCATTTCCCGCTCAATGTGGCACCCTTCCGACAGATCCACCAGCTTGACCACATCCACCAACTTGTTGAGCTGTTTGGTGATCTGCTCAATCACCTGGGGATTACCCGCTGTGGTCAGCGTCAGGCGAGACAAAGTGTTGTCTTCCGTGGGGGCTACATTCAGGGTTTCAATGTTGTAGTTCCGCTGTGAGAACAGCCCGACAATCCGGGAGAGGGCGCCGGGTTCGTTTTCAACCAGTACAGAGATAATCCGCCTCATCAGGTCCTCTCCGTTTTGCTGAGCCACATATCGGACATGTTGCCATCCTTGATCTGCATCGGATACACATGCTCGCTGGAGTCTACCTGAATATCCATAAAGACCAGCCGGTCTTTCATGGCAAAGGCTTCTTCCATGGCCGAATGCAGTTTAGCAGGATCGGTCACTTTCATTCCCACATGACCATAGGATTCTGCCAGTTTCACAAAGTCAGGCAGGGACTCCATGTAGGAGTGGGAATAACGGCTGTCGTACTGCATGTCCTGCCACTGTTTCACCATGCCCAGGGCCTGGTTGTTCAGGTTGATGATTTTGACATTCAGATCGTATTGCAGGCAGGTCGACAGCTCCTGGATATTCATCTGGATACTGCCTTCACCAGTGACACAGGCAACGTTACTGTCAGGGAATGACAGTTTGATTCCCATGGCAGCAGGCAACCCAAAGCCCATGGTGCCGAGCCCTCCGGAGTTGATCCAGCGGTTAGGCTTGTCAAAGGGGTAGTACTGGGCTGCAAACATCTGATGCTGACCCACATCAGACGTGACGTAAGTGTCTTCATCCCGGGTGACATCGTAAAGAGTCTGAATCACCTGCTGGGGTTTCAGAATCGTGCCGTCACCCTCATCATACGGGAACAGCCCACCCCGACCTTCACGCCATTCATCAATGAGTCGCCACCAGCTTTCCAGGGCATCCGCCTCAATGCGGGTATCGGTTTCCTCAATCTGGCGAAGCATGGTATCCAGCACCGCATCCACCGGCCCTACGATAGGCACATCAGCCTGGACGGTTTTGGAAATGCTGGCCGGGTCAATGTCGATATGAACGATTTTTGCGTCCGGACAGAATTTCCGGGTGTTATTGGTGACCCGGTCATCAAAGCGCACACCAATCGCCAGAATCAGGTCGGCATTATGCATTGCCTGGTTGGCACAGTAGCTTCCGTGCATCCCCAGCATGCCCACAAACTGCCGGTCAGAACCCGGATAAGCACCCAGCCCCATCAGCGTGTTGGTCACCGGTACCTTCAGCTTTTGAGCCAGAGCCGTCAGCTGAGCGGAGGCCTTACCGAGAATAACGCCGCCCCCGGCATAAATAATGGGCTTTCGGGCTCCCTTCAGAAGTTCGACCGCTTTGCGAATCTGGCCATTATGCCCTTTAGTGGGGGGGTTGTAAGAACGGATCCTGACCTTTTCCGGATATTGATAATCAAACTTCTGACCCGGATCCGTGATGTCTTTAGGGATATCCACCACCACAGGACCGGGGCGGCCGGTCTGTGCCAGATGGAAGGCTTTTTTAATCACTGCGGGAATATCTTCCGCCCGCTTGACCAGGAAACTGTGTTTTACGATAGGCCGGGAAATGCCCACCATATCCACTTCCTGAAACATATCGCTGCCAATATAGGCAGAAGGCACCTGACCGGAAATCACCACCATGGGAATCGAATCCATGTAAGCCGTGGCGATACCGGTAACGGTGTTGGTTGCCCCCGGTCCGGAAGTGACCAGTGCCACACCGGGCTTTCCGGTTGCTCTCGCATAGCCATCGGCCATATGCGTAGCAGCCTGCTCATGGCGTACCAGAATGTGGGTGACCGCTTTCTGCCGGAAAATGGCATCATAAACGTGCAGGAGGGCACCACCAGGGTACCCATATATATACTCAACTCCTTCATCAGCCAGTGATCGGACCACCATGTCCGCGCCGGATAATTGCTCCACTTGCTTACCCTCGGCCTTACTCTTTATATGGAATGGTTTTTTAACCTGAAAATACCCGGGTGAATACCGTGATTCATCGAGTATCAAAACGGGCAGCAGATGACGTAGCACCAGCCACCAACAAGTGCAGCTCCAGGCTGCCTGAGACTCACAGTCCTGGCTTGCAGAACTGCTACATTCCTGTGCGGGTAGGAGCAGTACACCAACAAACCATCTCAGCACAAGATCGGCCAGTCAGTGCACTAAGGAATGCTATCACCCTAATTCACAGGTAAGTGTTTCAGGTTGTCGCATAATTCCCAATGCGGCTTCTTGGGCAGCTTCAGGAGATGCCATTCTTTACTTTCAGACGCCATCAGTCAATACAAATACGGCCAACAATTCGGCTAATACGCATTTTCCTCAAAAAAGGACAATACTTAAGTGGTAAACAGTGAGGGAAAGTCATCTGCCAAGGATGGGGTCATGAAAAAAACACTGATGTTACTGCTTGCTCTGATGCCCTTGAGCCTGACTCTGGCGGCAGAAGATATCTATACATGGACGGATGAACGTGGCGTCGTTCACTTTTCGGCCAAGCCACCCAAAGGCAACCCAAATGCCGAAATTATGGCAAAACCGGACCTCCATGACCTGGCGGGTGCCAATAAAGTGACAGAAAACCAGGGTGACGAGGAAGGGATGGAAGAGGAAAACAATGAGGCTCAAAGTTTAGATCCCGAAGTCAAAACTCCGGAAGAAATTGCTTACTGTAAAGCCCTTGCCAACAACATCAAAACCCTTCAGAGCAGTCCGAGAGTGAGAGTTAAACGGCCCGATGGCGAATATGAAATTCTTGGCAAGGATGAGCGCCAGGGAGAAATTGAGCGAATCCAGAAGTTACAAAAAGAGTTTTGCTCATGAGGCCGCTCTTCAGCTCATAAGGTGGTCAAACTTCTCAACCAGCTCCAGCAGCTTTATCGATTCAAGTTTCTCAACCCTTAGAGCCTCTTCCGCATAGGGTTTCATATTGGAACCTGTCGGCAACGGCCCTCCCTGATCAAGAATGGCCCTGACCCGGGGCACAAATACCCATTGAAGCCACTGACTGAAAGCCATGGTATCCATACAGAAAGGAGTGGTGCTGGCCATTGCTTCCACAGATGGGGGCATGGACATCCAGGCATTCAAACGACGAAGCTCCTGCTCTATTTCATTCAGGAGTTCTACAACTTCTCTCGACATGTTTACAGACACGCTCTAACTATCCAGTCCGTTCAATAAGCGACTGAGCTGTCGCTCAAGCCGGTCATCCGGTCCAAGACTCATAGCCCGCCCAGCCAACTGACGAGCCTGCTCCAGGAGCCCCTGCTGCTGCCTCAGTAGCGCCATCTGATAATAGACCTCAGGGGCGGTCGGATTGATTCGCATGGCCCTGGATAAACGGCTCTCAGCCTCATCCAGGCGACCTTCTGCACTGGCATTCCAGGCTTCATTTAACAACGTGCCCAGCGCATCTTCACGCTGCTCGTAGGGTGAGTGGGAATCCTGGACTTCACCCTGTTGCACAACGGGTGTTGAACACCCTGCCATCACTGCTGCTGCCAGCAACAGCGGCCCATAACGAACAGAAAACACCTTGGAATTACTCATTTGCCTCACTGAAACCATGCCTTGATCTTATCAATCACTGAAGGCTCTGAATCGGACTGACAGCCATTATACGCTTTGGGTACCGATCCTTTGATAAAAGGCAGCTCCACGGCGCCCTGACAATACTGATGGCTACGGGCATTGGTGGCCGGATCCACCCAGGCCAGTTCAATGTTCGCACTGTTCAAGGAGCTGACCGGTTGAATGGGGACACTGCCCATAAACTGCCCCCACACCCTGAGAGCCCCACTGCTGCCGGTCAGCCGGGTTGGGCTGTTGTCATCATGCCCCAGCCAGGTGACCGCCATCAGGTTCCCGGAATACCCGGCAAACCAGCTGTCCCGCAAATCATTGGTAGTCCCGCTCTTGCCCCCGAGGCGAAGCTGTTTATCCACATATTGGTAGGCACGCCGACCGGTTCCCTCTTTCATGGCAAGGGCCAGTGCGGTGCGTAGCAGCTCCATGGGTTCCGCCTCAACAGCACGCTCTACCGACAGGCTGTAGCGCTTCAACGGCCGTCCCTGCCGATCCACCACTGCATCAATGGCTCTCAGAGGCATCCGAAAACCACCACTGGCAATGGTCTGGTACATTCTGGCAATATCGATGGGAGCCATGGAGGCAGCCCCCAGCAAAACAGAAGGGTAAGGAGGCAGCTTCTGCTCAATCCCCAGCCGTTTAAGCGTATCCAGCACTGAGTCCAGCCCAAGCTCCATCCCCGTATTCGCCGCTGCCTGATTGTAGGATTTTGCCAAAGCCAGATAAAGCGGCACCTGCCCATGGGATTTAAGGCTGTAATTCCGCGGCTCCCAGTAACCTCCCTGCCCATTTCGGATTTTAACCGCCGTATCATTGACCGGGGTCACCAGGGTGTAGCTGTAGGGCTGCTCAAGGGCGGCAAGATAGATGGCAGGCTTCAACAATGATCCCACAGGTCGTATGGCCTCAGTGGCTCGATTGAAACCCACATAACCAGGGTTTCTGTCTCCCACCACCGCCAGAAGATCACCGTTCTGGGCCGAGGTCACCACCATGGCGCCCTGAAGCTTTTTATCCCGATCCAGATCATCCAGGGTTTTACTGACACTTCGCTGGGCATGGCGCTGAATGATCGGATCCAGGTTGGTGAAGATCCTCAGGCCTTCACTGGTCAGGTCTTTTTCGTGATAGTCCTCGCGAAGTTGCTGCTTGACCAGATCAATGTAGGCTGGAAATTCATTGGTCTTGACCTGCTCACGACTCACAACCCCCAGGGGCAGCCGCTTTGATCGCTCGACTTCAGCCACCGTCGCAATCCCCTGCTCCGCCAGCACGTCCAGGACCAGGTTTCTCCGCTCCAGTGCCCGCTCAGGATAACGACGGGGATTGTACCAGGATGGGCCTTTGACCATCGCCACCAGCAACGCCGTCCGGGCCAGGTTCAACTCCTGAATGGGCTGGGCAAAATAGAACTGGCTGGCCATACCGAAGCCATGAATGGCTCGCCGTCCCTGCTGCCCCAGATAGACTTCGTTCAGGTAGGTCTCCAGTATTTCATCCTTGCTGTAGTGGAATTCCAGCAGCAAAGACATGATGGCCTCTTTGAACTTGCGACTCAGGCTGCGCTCATTGCTCAGAAAAAAGTTTTTCACCAGCTGCTGGGTGATTGTGCTTCCCCCCTGAACCACGCTGCCTGCTTTCAGGTTGACCAGCAAAGCACGGGCAATTGAGCTGGGTGATACCCCATGATGCTCATAAAAGTCACGATCTTCTATTGCCAGAAGTGCCGGTGTCAGATAGCTCGGGGCCTGGCTGGAACGAATAAGCAAACGGTCTTCATAACTGGAAGGATAAATGCCACCAATAGGCTGGGGGTCCAACCTCAACAAGGGGAGTTTATTGCCCTGCCGCCCGGTGAGACTGACCACCCGATCACCCACAAAGTCCACCCGGGCATAGCGGGATGACTCGGAGCCGTCCGGAAAATGAAACCCCCGGCTGTAAATCACAAACCGGTTAACGCTTCGGGAAAAAGTGCCCGGTCTTGTAACCTGTTGAACCGCCTGGTAGCCCTGACGTTTCAGCTGTGACTGAAGGTCACTCTGGGCAATCAGCCTGCCTTCAAACAGTTCCACCGGACGCGCAAACACCTTGGCCGGTATCGCCCACTTCTTGCCTTCAAACTGGCGGGTAACAATGGCATCCAGATAAACAGCAAAGGCACAGACCACAACCCCCAGGGTCAAACAAAGTTTGAACAGCAATGGCTTCCAGCGAACCGATCTTCCCTGCTGTTTTCTGGAGGGGGTTCTGCTTTTTTTTCGGGCTACTTTTTTGACCATGGTTCCGATTATACGCCAAGCCAACCTCTGGCCAATGGTATTTACCACTGATCAACTTAGGGAGGCTTAGCGTATACTTCTTTTATGAATAATCCCCATCAATGGCTGCAACCGACCACTCCCCCCTGCAGGCCTTCCAGGCCTTTTCTGATCATTCTGTGTGGCCTTTCCGGTTCAGGCAAAAGCACCGTCAGTGGTTTTATCGCTGAAACCTTCCAGGCAGCCTGGGTTCGTGCAGACGTTGTCCGAAGGCGCCTTTCGGGTCTATCGCCCCTGCAGTCAAGCCATGAAGCCGGCGTCGATATTTATACCCTGGAGACCAACAAAAAAACCTTTGAACAAATGGAACAGCTGGCCAGGCAGTTAATACAGGAGAGCTACCCAGTCATTATTGACTCAGCAGCCTTAAGGGTCTCTGAAAGAGACCGCTTTCTCAGTCTGGCCTCACAGCTGAACATCCCAAAATGGATTATCCAGTGTATTGCAGAAGAAACGGATCTTGAGCAGCGCCTCCGTTTACGCCGGTCCCAAAACGATGAGCCTTCGGAAGCAACAGTAGAGACTCTGCAACACCAGAAAAAATGGATTGAACCACTGACGGAACAACAACAGAAATGGCTGATATCAGTGAACACCGGCTGTGACCAATGGCAACAGGAATTGAAAAACAAGCTGACTCAATACCTGAACCCACAATGCGGACCTTCTATTTAACTCTTTTTGTAATAACTGATGACTCTATGGGAGGACTTCAAAAGTCTGGTCTATTCTTAAAGAAAAATTGATTCCTGCTTTCAGAAAAATACAGCCTCTGGCATGGACGTTAGAGTTGAACTAAGGAACCTCTATGGCGACTGATCTGATCGAATTAAAAAACCTTGGTAAAACGTCCGTACAATGGTTGAACGCTGTCGGCATCAGAACGCTCGAACAACTCCACGAAGTGGGATCAGTTGCTGCCTACTGCAAAGTGAGAGACCGGGGCTTCAAAGTTTCCAAGGTTCTTCTTTATGCCCTTGAGGGAGCACTTATTGGTACTCACTGGAACGAGCTGAACCAGGAGCACAAAGCAAAGCTGCTGAAGGCTGTTGAGGAAAACTCCTGATCCCCGCTCATCAAACACATTCCACTTAAAGACGTTTCCCGCTGCAAACCGGACAGTCCGGATCCGCCGAAAGCCCAAGGGTCTGCCAATCCATCGTGGCGCCATCAAAAATCATCAATCGGCCACTGAGGCTCCTGCCAAAACCGCTGACCAGCTTAATGGTTTCCAGAGCCTGCATGGTGCCTATGGTGCCGACCACCGGCCCTAGAATGCCTGACTCAGAGCAACTCAGTTCTTCATTGCTCTGCTCATCATAAAGACAGCGATAACAGGGCGCATCGGGCTGTCTATGGTCATATACCGCCAGCTGGCCAGACAGCCGGATGGCGGCCCCACTGACCAGTGGTGTTTCGGTTGAAACACAGGCTTCGTTGATGGCAAACCGGCTGGCAAAGTTATCGGTACAATCCAGCACTACCGTGGCCTTTTGCACCTGTTCCCTCAATGCATCCCCTTCGAGCCTGGCCTGAATACTCTCAATATGGCAGTCAGGATTGATGGCCGACAACCTCTGGGCAGCCGCTTTGACCTTAGGTAAACCCAGATCCTGGCTGGCGTATAAAAGCTGCCTTTGCAGATTGGTGATATCCACCGTATCCGGGTCAACCAGAACCAGTTCTCCGGCACCGGCACCGGCCAGATATTGGGCGGCCGGGCACCCAAGCCCTCCCAGGCCCAGAATCAGGACACGGGCATTGAGCAGCTTTTCCTGCCCCTCAATATCCACCTGGGAAAGCATGATCTGACGGCTGTATCGGAGTAACTGATCGTCGTTCATCAGGCTTCAGACTCAACAAACTCTGCGTAGGCGTCTGAATCCATCAGGTCGTTCAGTTCCCCCTCATCTTCCAGCTTCATTCTGAAAAACCAGCCGTCATTGTAAGGGTCGGTGTTGACCGTCTCAGGAGCATCCTCCAGCAGTTCATTCACCTGCATCACTTCTCCGGTCAGGGGCGCGTAGATATCAGAGGCGGCTTTGACAGACTCAACCACACCCGCCTCATCACCAGCCCCCAGGGTGGCACCTGACTCAGGCAGCTCAACAAACACGACATCCCCAAGAGACTCCTGGGCATGGTCAGTAATACCAATGGTGACGGTACCGTCATCTTCCAGTCTCACCCACTCATGGGAACGCAGATACCGTAACTCAGAAGGTATGTTACTCATTCAGAAAGTCCTCGTTTGACGCCAGTAGTCAACTTCGTTTCATGCACATATTTTCGTACATGGCAGCCTGAGGCAGGCATTCTAAACAGTTTACCCGCAAGATTACATAGCCATGGTTCGGTAATTCCGCCCATTGCCTGCCAGGGGTGCAGCTTAGCAGCTCATTGGCTTTATTCGCAGGCTTGAGCTAAATCAGGATCTGTTATGTACATGAACGTATTTGCTATGCCAGACTGGTTAAAACAAAACACAGAGTTCACCACCAGGGAAAGGAAACGTCGTCTGCCTGATAAGGCGACACGCCCTGTAAAAAAGGTTCAGGATCGAATGTCTCTCAGTAAAGTCTGCCACTGCAATCAACAGCTTCTTGCCGAGCTGTTAACCACGCTTGAAACCCTTCCTGATCCGGATTACCACCGCCCTGTCACACAGCTCGCCCCAAATACAGCCAGCCCGGTGGGAGACCATGTCCGGCATATTATAGAGTTTTATCAGGCATTCTTCCGGGGTCTTCAGCAAGGCTCTGTGGATTACGACAACCGCCCAAGAAACCCCCTTTTCGAAACGCATCGTACCCAGGCAATACAAGAGCTCATAGAGATCCAGAGACAGTTATCGGAATTATCAGGCCAATATAGCCAGGAAGGTGAAGGTCAGAAAACACTGTCACTCAATGCCAAGATCAATATCAAGGGTGAGTCCGTAACCACTCGCTCAGGAATCATCCGTGAATTATTGTTCCTGCAGAGTCACAGCATCCATCATATGGCTCTGGTGGCCGTTTTGCTGAATTTACTGGGTCGAAATCCACCAGAAGCGTTTGGACTGGCCACCTCAACACGGATTTATCGATCAAAAGCCCATAGCGAAGAAAAACAGGACGTCTCCTGATTAAACACCTTTTTTAAGCGCCTTCCTTTAAGCGACTTGGCGATGGTGGTTATAAAACCGCTGGGCACCTTCAGCTCCCATGTATTTACAGAGCGTCCGCTCATCCACTTTCACAAGGTCGACAATGATCAGGCCGTCCAGGGCATTGTTGAAATCAGGGTCCACATTGAAAGCCGCCAGCTCACCCCGGAGCTTCAGATACTGCCTCAACAACACTGGAATTCCCTTGTTGTCTTTTTCAATCTGCTGAACCAGGGACGAAAGCTGCTCTACATTCTTCAGCCCCTGTAAGTCGCCCGAGGACCAGAACTGGCCTTTGCTTTTTATGGGCACGGTTGGCCTGACCATCTCCGCCAATGCCTGGTCGGAATGATTCACCCCCAGACAACCGGCCATTAGCTGACGCGAAACCTCACTGTAATCACTGCTGATACTCACCGGCCCAAATAACACCCGGTACTGAGGGTGAGCGGCCACATAGGCACCAATACCTTTCCAGAGCAGCATCAACGCACTGAGGCTTTTCTGGTATTCAGGACGGACAAAAGAGCGCCCCATTTCCAGGCAAGTGCCCAGACGATGAATAAAGCCGGCGTGGTAACGAAACAAACTGCGGGAGTATATGCCATGGACCCCATGCTCTCTCAGAATCTGATCCACTTGTCCGATTCGATAGGCGCCAACCACTTCCTTTTTTTCACGATTCCAGAGAAAAAGGTGCAGGTAGTATTGATCATACTCATCCAGATCAAGTGCTCGCCCTGAGCCTTCTCCGACCCGCCTGAACGTTAGCTCCCGCAGCCGACCGATTTCCCGCAAGGTATAAGGAATATGCCCTGAAGCCACACAATAAACCGCCATCTCCCCCTTCTCCATCAACAGGGCATCCTCTGGCAGGGACCCTATCTCCGCCCGAACCGCCAGGCTGGAAACCGGGTCAACCAGGGGTTCCAGTGTCCGCTCTTTTTTCATGAACGACTTTGGCGGTTCCTGCTCTCTGGAGGAGAGTAGATAGGTATTCAATCGGAGGTAATTGGTCAACGCGGCATTGGAGGGTAAAGCAGCCATATCCGCCTTATCCAGGCTTTTGCCAATTCGAAAGCGGATGGTTTTGCCCCGCTTATTGATCAGCTCACGAATCAATCGAACTGTTCTCAGCCTGGGGTGAATCAGGCCCAGCATTTGGAACCACCAGCCATTGGCCCCTTCCACAAAAACCGGCGTCACGGATGCAGAAGTATTGCGGGCAATGGCTGCCGCCGTATTTCTCCATTTCGGATCACTGACTTTCTTCAACTTTGCATCAAAGCTGGATACTTCCCCTGAAGGAAATATTAACAACTGGTGTCCCTGTCTTACCCATTCTTCTGCCTGGGCGATGACCTGTCTGTTTTTTTCCCTGGCATTGGAGCCAAGCACATCCACGCCAATAAACACATCCTGCAGATCAGGAATTCGGCACAACAATTCATTGGTCAGCACTTTCACATCAGGACGGATCTGCAATAACTGGTCCGCCAGGGCAACCCCCTCGATTCCGCCAAAAGGGTGATTGGCAACCACCACCGAAGCCCCCTCCTCTGGAAGGGAAGACAGAGAGCCTGCAGTCACTCTGTAGTCCACCTCAAAAGCCTGAAGAACCCGTTTTAGAAATGCTTTGCCTTTCGCTTTACCCTTATAGCTGCCTCCACCGATTTTCAGATAAAGACGCTCAAGGGCTTTCAGACCGAGCAACCACTCTGCCAGAAACTCCAATACCCCCAGGGGTGTTACTCTTGGCAGACGAAAGGGTGAGTTCTGCATCTTATCTTCCCTGTCCTTTTATTTTTTTCAGTGAAACGATGACCTTTGAACAACCTTCTGCATTTAAAGATATGCGTACGAAATGACAGGCGAGTGAATAGAAAGTGACGGTTTGATTAACGCTCAGGCCACAAACCGTCCAGTTATGGCCTGCTCCATTAAGAAAAGATCAACCAAAAAGCTTGCGCCTGACCCTGTTGTCGGTGCGGATAAATTCAAGGACCGTAATGACCAACCCCGAAATCAAAAGCCCACAAGCCAGATAAAACAGTAAGCCATCATCATCCCCAACAACATTTCCCACTTCATCAAATACTGGCATAGCCACACCAAGAGGGGTACAAAGATGGAAATAAACAGCACCTGCCATCACACAGCTGGCCAGAGCGGCCCCATACATTCTCAGGCGGGTAAACAATAGAATGGACGCAATCAACTCAACGGTTCCAACACCATAAGCCCCATAATCCGCAAACCATTGAAAGCCGGACCAGGCACCCAACACCCCAAAAATATGAAGGGTTTCATAGGCATCGGTAAATTTAAAAAACAGGGATTGAATAAAGACCCCTGCAATAAACAGACTGAGCAACCAGATAAATCCTTTATAAACCATCATCGCCTCCTGCAATGGATTCAGAGCATTTCCGGCCAGTTTTTGTCAGCAGCCCGAATAAAGCCCGGAATATCTTCAAACCACTTTTTCTGAATACTTCCGTCATAATTCAGATAAAGCTTCTTATCCACAATTTTCCAATAATTGGGGTCCCCTGGAGCCCGCTGTTTCTTGACAGCCACAGCCCAGGCACAATAGCCCCCATATTGAGGCATATACTTTTCCGGATGACGTTTAAACAGATTAAGGTGTTCTTCAGAAGAAAAATACCACTCTGCCCCCAGGTGCTCCGCTTTAAACCGTGCACTTCCCTTCACCGCTTTTCCCTGGGTAAAGTAAGCCACCGTATCGTAGCCACTGACCGCTTTATTACTGAACCACCCTGTGTACACGTGCTTATCAGCCACAGCATGAGCACTGAATAAAAGCAGAAGAAGTGTGACGGTTCTGCCGGCTGTTGTTAAAAAAAGATGCATGGCTCTCAACCTCCTCATTCCGTTTCCGGATATTGACGAACAAGGCGTTTCTCCCGCCTCCATGCTTTGAACAGCTCTGCAAGTGAAGGGGGGGAAAATCCCCGGCGCCTGTTGATTGCTCCCAGCCGAAACAGCGTCCTGTATTGAAACAACAGCACTCTGAACGCTTCTGCCAGAGAACTCCGGCAATCCCATATATGAGCCGCTTCACTGCTGGCTCCATTGACTTCCAATATATAATAGTGCCTGCCTGTCATCAGGGTATCAATATCCCGGAAGCGAATATCAAAGCGACCGTAATAAAACTCAGGAAGGTCATCACATACCCGGTCGAAAGATTCCACCAGCTCCCGGGTAATATATTCCCGTCCATCTCTGAATATGCAACCACGACTGTGACTGCCGGTAAATGCCAGGCGAAAAGGCTGCCCCTTGGGCAACACATCATTCAACTGATCGCTGTGCCGCTTCAGGTAAAGGTGCTTCAACTGGCCCGCCCGGGGATCCTGCTCAATCAATTGCCTGAGAGTACTTACACCATTACCGGTTACATAAGGGGGGTATTTGAGGGTCAGGGAAATAATTTCACCGGTTTTACTCCCGGGATAGCGAACATAAAAAACACCGGCTTCCGCTTCATAGGGCACCAGTTTTTGCAAGACAACCCGACCGGTTTCAGGAAAAGCCTCAAGGTATCTGGCCAATTCAGCTCGATCGCTGATGGTCTGAACCCCTGCCCCCCGGCACCCCATATCCGGCTTTGCCACCAGCGGAAAATCCAGGCCAGAAGCCTGCAATTCCTGAACCGCTTTTCCCAGTCTGACCGTTGAGTCAGCCGATTCCTCCAGCACAATCCAGGGAGCCATTTTATCCCGGGCTACACCGGTTGCCATGGAATAGATATCCGACTTGGCCTCCCCAACCATACCGCTCAGTGGAATGGACGGGTTGGCAATCAGTGGCAGGCTCACTCCCCGGTGCCACAGGGACAACCCAAACCACTGGAGCGCCACTGGTATATAAAACAAGTACCCGGGCCAGAACTCAAAGAAAGAAAGAGGCCTCTCAACTTCCTGCAATTCCGGCATCCCCGGATGCACCGGCTTGTCCGGTGCCGTTTTTTGCAGGAATGAAGTCACCAGAGAAGGATTATTTAAGTCGGAAAAAACAGGCTGTTCAGAAACTGAGTCAAAGGCATCGGCATTAGCAGACGTTTCAAGTCGGACTTCCTGGGTGTTCATGACGATATTCTCCCTGAAGAGCCCCCTGGAGCAATTGTTATTCTTCTATGGATGATCAGAACCAGCAGGATAAAGACCGGAAGCAGTAACCACTTCCATTGAGCCAACTCAGACCAGAACAAGGTTCCAAAGGCAAAAAAACTGAGGAAAATAATCGCGGTCCAGATCAGAGAAGCCAGAAAGATCAAAAACAGGTACCGCCCCAACGGCAATCGAAAAGCCCCGCAGGCCACATAGGAGGGTAATCTCAGACCCGGCACCAGGCGAACCAGAAAAATCGTACTGACCATCCGCCTTTCCAGCCATTGTCCAGCCTGGCGCACTTTGTCAGTATCCAGTCTTTTATCAAGCCACTGCCATTTCCCAAGGCAGCGGCCAATACCATACAAACCGGCATCACCGGTAAAAATGCCAATAAACAGCGCCAGAAAAGCCAGCTCAGGAAGGATAATGCCATCAGCGCTCATTAATGCCGCTGAAATAATGGCAGCATCCTCGAGAATATAAGTGGCAAGGACAATAATACCTGCCAAAGCCCAGGGATGACTGGAAAACTTCAGAAGAAATTCAGTCATTCATCTGCCTTCTGCCCACTTTTCATACTTCGCCGATGGCGCCATAAAAGCCTCCCTGCATTCTAATTTTGAAGGACTCCTGTCTATCAACCATACTTTTTTTTAATATGGAAATACAGCTAATACCCACCATGAAGAAAAATCTTATTTTAAAGACGGTCATTATTTACTTTGGGCTTTTAGCCCACCCTATACTGGCCTATGACTCACCACCTCCCTCCAGATTGATTATTGGCTTTCATGACAAAGCATTTGAGGAGCTGGGAGGAGCTGTTGAGGCAACGCAGTTCATCATAAAAAACATTAATTCCCAGTGGAAAGAGAAACAGCCTGTTGAAATCTCTCTGATCAGGTCTATTGGTAATAGCGCTATTCTGGTGGAAGTCGATAACCCGACCCCATTCCGGATCCGGAGAATCATCAGCAAGCTGATACAAATGAAACGTATTCGTTACGTCAACCCGGACAGGCAAATGAAAATCATGCCTCTGGCCAATCCAAAATAACCAGAAGGGAAAAAGACATCTAACCGTATTTTATAGTCATTTTTACAGCCAGGCGTTCTCAATTAAAGAAGCTCTTTTAAGCCAGGGACTTCAGGAAAGACAAGGTAATCACTCTCATGAAAACAAGGATCGTTTTATTACTCGCTCTTACCGCAGTTATGGATAAAAGCTGGGCAGAAGCCAATAATGAGCCCCTTATTCTGAACAGCACGGACCAGATTATTGTGCGTTATCACCCCAAGCCTACAGAGGGCAATGCCATTGCTTTTATAAAACATGGCGTGACCTACGGAGGCTTTGGTGTAGCAGCAGGCAAGATAAGGGACGTCCTGGAAATAGGCACACAGCTGAAAATAGATGAAGTCACCTCTCTATCGAGAGGGCTGGAAGACGATCCTCAGGTAGCCTATGCAGAACCGGACTTGATCATGCAGACTTTACGGGTGCCAAACGATACCCGTTACAACGAGCAATGGCACTATTTTGAACCCATTGCCGGAATCAATATGCCTGAAGCCTGGGATATCACCACCGGTCACCCCGCAGTGGTTGCAGCAGTCATCGATACCGGCATGACGGACCACCAGGACATTAAAGCCAATCTGGTACCAGGCTATGACTTTATCTCCAACGCCTGGTCAGCCAATGATGGCGATGGCTGGGACAGTAACCCATCGGATATGGGGGACTCCATCCAGCCAGGTGACTGCGGCGTCAGTGATGGCAATCTGATCCCCATGAATGCCAGCTCGAGTAGCTGGCATGGTGTTCACGTAATGGGTACCATTGGTGCTGTCTCAAACAATGGTCAGGACGTAGCAGGTGTTTCCTGGCAATCCCGGGTCATGCCCTTGAGGGCCCTGGGACGCTGTGGTGGTTACCTGTCTGACATTGTTTCTGCCATGGAGCATGCAGCAGGCAGCCGCAAAGGCCGGCTTCGCACAGTCCCGGAAAACCCACATATGGTATCGGTGGTGAATATGAGTCTGGGGGGAGAGGCGCTGGGCTGCCCACGAAGTTACCAGGACGCCATTGATCTTCTGGTGGCCAATAATATTACGGTGGTGGTTGCGGCAGGAAACGAAAGGCGCAATGCTGCATTTTCAACCCCTGCCAATTGCCGAAATGTCATTGTCGTCGGAGCGACCAACCGCAGAGCCAACCTCAGCTGGTACTCCAATTTTGGCAATCAGGTGGATATTTCAGCACCCGGCGGAGAAACCCGGTTTCAGGGCAATGGCATCCTGTCGCTGTCCAACTCAGGACTCACAGATCCAGCAATAAACACTCTCAGCTACTACCAGGGCACCAGTATGGCTGCACCCCACGTCACTGGAGTGATCGCCTTAAGCTATGCCATTAATCCCGAGATCTCCCCCCAGCGTCGTGAAGCACTGTTAAAAGAGACCGCCAGGCCTTTTCCAGGAGGGAGCACCTGCTCTAAATCCAGATGCGGTGCCGGTATTATCGATGCTGCCGCGTTCCTGAGGGCTGTTCAAAAAGAGCCCTGATGCCAGGGAATTTATTCGTCCAACTGGACAGATTTCAGCTAGGTTTTAAGTAAGACTGTTTTTAAAGACAATCAGACCGCAGAGTTCCCCAGCAGTGTTCTCTGCCATGCTTTCCACGGAGCGGAGATTTGAAAGTACATCACCCCTTACTGCTGGCAGGTTTTTTTTCATCACTGCTTTACCCCTCATCACTGATCTGGGCCGACCATGATCTGGAAAAACCGGAGGAAGAGGATGCCTTTCTTGAGCTGAGTCTGGAAGAGTTGATCTCCCTGGAAGTACCTGATGTCACTTCGGTTTCCGGTCGAAAACAGCGCCTGATGGACTCAGCGGCTGCTGTTTATGTCATCACCGATGAAGATATTCAACGTTCCGGCGTGACTTCTATACCGGAGGCTCTCAGGATGGTTCCAGGAGTCCAGGTAGCTCGCCTTAACGGAAACACCTGGTCCATCAGCACCCGGGGATTCAACTACATCTTCGCCAATAAGCTGTTGGTGCTGATTGATGGGCGCACCGTATACTCCCCTCTGTTCTCAGGGGTCAACTGGGATGTTCAGGACACGATGCTGGAGGACATTGCCCGGATTGAAGTCATCCGGGGTCCCGGGGCTGCCCTCTGGGGAGCCAACGCGGTCAACGGTGTCATTAACATCATCACCAAGCACGCGGCTGATACTCAGGGGGGGTTGCTATCCGCAGGTATCGGCACTGAAGAAAAGGCCTTCGGCGCTTACCGCTATGGGGGGCAGTTCGGCGACGATGGCTTCTACAGGGTCTACTTCAAATCCTTCAAACGTGATGGGCTGGCCAACTCTCCGGCATTGAATGAGAAGAATGTGTCTGCCGCCGATGACTGGCACATCAACCGGGCCGGCTTTCGCACCGACTGGCTGACCCAGAGGGGAGCCAGCATCAATATTCAGGGTGAAATTTACCAGGGCAGTACCAGGCCACCTTTAAAGCTATTTAATCGAAACACTTTGGAAGATGAAATCGTCACCCATCAATCCAGGGACCAGAAAGGCGGTCACCTGATTGGCAATTATAAAGAAACGCTGGATGATGGCAGTGATGTTTCCATAAGAGCCTATTACGACCGGTATGAAAGTTTCGACTTCAGAATTACGGAAAAACGGGATACCGGGGATCTGGAAATTCAACATCATATCAGGCCCTGGGAGCACCACGACCTGACCTGGGGGCTGGGATACCGGGTGACAGGATACAACCTCAGCGATATGGATTATTACATCACCACACCCCAGGCTTCTCGAACCGATCAACTGTACAGCGCATTTATTCAGGACAGTATCACACTCTCCCCCCAGTGGAGTCTGACACTCAGCTCTCGCTTTGAGCACAATGACTTCACCGGGTATGAGTTTCAACCCAATGCCAGAATGACCTGGAAAGCCACCGAGGACCGAACCTTCTGGGCTTCTGTTTCACGGGCCGTAAAAACCCCTTCCATCAGTGAGGATTCCGTCACCACCCGGGGTATTAATTTCCTTACCGAGGATATGATCAACCCTTTGCTGACCTCCATATCCCGCCCACCCTACATGATGAGTATTTCGGGCAATGAGAACCTGAAGTCAGAAACCCTGACCTCTTTTGAACTGGGTTATCGAGAGCAGTTCCATGACACTTTCCGGTTGGATGTCACCGCCTTTCTCAATCAGTACGATGATATTCTGGCTTACGTAGCCAAGGGCACCTGCCTGGAAGATACAACAACTGTCTCTTTTAACTCACCCTCTGGCCCGGTGGACCTCTGCGTGGTTTCAGGCACCCTGGGCGTAGACGCCATACTGGAGTTCCCAACCACCTTCACCAACGGCCTGAGTGCCAAAACCTACGGCATAGAGGTGGTTGCCGACTGGCAAGTGAAAGACTGGTGGAAACTCCAGGCTAATTTCAGCAACCTGCAGGTGGATGCCCGATCCTATCAGGACGAGATTTACCACAAAGAAAATGAGATCCTGATTGAAGAGCTCAGCGCGGCCAATACCGCCAATTTAAGGTCCAGCATGAATCTTCCGAATCAATGGTATCTGGATATCTGGGCCCGCTATATGGATAACCTCACCAATGCCAGGATTGGCGCCTACACCGCACTGGATGTAAGAGTTGCCAGAAAGTTTGGAGAGAATCTGGAGCTGTCACTGGTCGGGCAAAACCTGTTCGACCGGCAGCGACTGGAGTTCAGCGAAATATTCAGTGGCCTGGGCGCAACCGAAGTGCAGGAAGCCTGGTACCTGCAACTGCGCTGGCAACATTAATCGGATGAAGGAGAGCAGCTTCATGCCGATCATCAAGCCCTTGCTGATAAGCGCGACCACCTTAAGAGTGGCCATTACCGCCTTAGTATTACTGACCCTGTTCAGCCCGCCTGGAGCTGCCACTACCAAGGAAGACAAAGTCAAAGCCGCCATTATTTACAAGTTGACCAAGTTTGTCTCCTGGCCTGCCAAAAAGCAGACCCTGGCACTGTGCATCATTGGCAGTGGCCCTATCAATCAGGAGCTACTGAAAATCAACCATAAATACAGCCTCGGCCGACGTATTTCGGTCACCCATAAAGCCCCTACCGCCCCCCTGGATAAACTCTGCGACCTTGTTTTTATCCACAGCACCGATATCAAAACCACACTGGATGTCACCCGTCGACTCAAAAACAAACCGGTGCTGACCATCAGCGACAACGACAACTTTGCCAACCAGGGAGGCATGATTGGCCTTTACCGGACTGGAAGCCGCATTCGCTTTGCCATCAGCCAGAGCGCAACTCAGGGAACCGGCCTGACCATTGACTCCCAGCTGATCGGAATGGCCAAACGGACCAAATAACCTTCATGGTGACCTTCCGGAACCTCCCGATCAAGCGTAAGCTGAGATACGCTATGCTGCTGACAGCCTATGCAGTCCTGCTGGTCACCCTCTCCTTCCAAACCATCAGTGACCTGCTGAAATCACGCTCACTGATGGTCAGCAACCTGGAAACCATGGCTGAAGTCATTGGCGCCAATGCAGAAGCCGCCTTGATGTTTGAAGACACCGCATCCGCTGAAAGGCTGCTCAGTGGTTTCACCCATGCTTCTGATATCGAAAACGCCTACCTCCTGAACAGCACCGGAGAAAGAATCGCCGCTTTTTATCGCAGTAAGAAACTGCCCTGGGCCTTTACGCTGAATGACTTGAATCAGCCGGTCACCCTGTTCAGCAAAACCCGGCTGCACCTATACCGCCCCATTGTCATGGATGGTCAGCTGATCGGTGCCATTTACATCCAATCGAGCTTATCCCAGCTCTATCTGCAACTGACCCAGAACCTTTTACTGGCCCTCCTGGCCGCCTTGATTTCGGTCATCCTGGCTGCCCTGATCAGCTCCCGGCTGCAAAAGCTTCTGGCCCGGCCCATCACTGAGCTGGCAGACACCATCAGCGATATCACCCGAAATCAGCACTACGACCGCCATGTCACTAAATTCAACCAGGATGAAATTGGCCAGCTCTACGACTGTTTCAATGAAATGATGACCCAGGTAAAAGAGCGGGACCAGCGGCTCCAGCAACACCGCGAAAACCTGGAGACCGCGGTTAGGGACCGAACCCATGAACTGGACATAACCAACAAAGAGCTGAAAGAAAACATCTCTGAACTGCACGAGGCCAAAGAGGCAGCCCTGGATGCCGCCAAAGCCAAAAGCTCATTTCTCGCCAATATGAGCCATGAAATCCGGACCCCCATGAACGGGGTTCTTGGTATGCTTGACCTGATGCGGGATACAGAGCTCAATCGAACACAAAGTGACTTTCTGGAAACCGCTCATTCTTCCGCCGACTCCCTGCTGCAAATCATCAATGACATTCTCGACTTCTCCAAAATCGAAGCGGGAAAAATGGAAATTGAACGTATTGATATCAGCGTGATCGATATCTGCGAAGACATCTGTGCACTCCTGGCCAGAAAAGCCCATGAGAAAAAGCTTGAGCTGAATTGCCTCACCGATGTCGACCTTCCACGAATCGTCAAAGGTGACCCGGTCAGGCTTCGTCAGGTGCTGACCAACCTGGTGGGTAATGCCGTTAAATTCACATCGGTGGGGGAGGTTACGGTTCGGGTCAATCTGGTAGAGCGGGAAGGTAACACTGCCAGAATCGAGTTTTCCGTTGAGGATACCGGTATTGGTATTCCTGAAGCCATATTACCAACCCTGTTTACCGAATTTACCCAGGCCGACGGCAGCACCACCCGCAAATTCGGGGGTACCGGGCTGGGCCTCACCATATCACGCCAGCTGGTTGAACTGATGGGCGGCCATATATCCGTTGTCAGTGCCGAAAAACTGGGGTCCACGTTCTCTTTTGTTCTGGAAATGGAAGTATCCAGTAGCCGTCCTCTGAAAAAAGGCTCAGCCCAGTCACTGGATGGAATCAGAGCCCTTATTGTTGATGACAACGCCACTAACCGGGAAATACTCCGCCACTATCTGACGGCCTGGGGAATGGATCATGATGAAGTGGAAGACGGCCCATCCGCCCTTAAACGCCTGCGACAAGCACAATCTACCCATAAGCCTTTTCAGCTGGTCTTTCTCGACATGGACATGCCATCCATGGATGGTCTGATGCTGTCTGCAGCGATTGAGGAAGACCCTCAATTGAACCCTCTTCGAAGAATCATGCTGAGTTCAGCGGGATTCATCTCCCAAAAAGCTCAGAAGAAGGCCGGTATATCTGCCTGTCTCAGCAAACCTTTTCGCCAGTCACGGTTGCTGGATGCCACCCTTCAGGTCATGCATCACCACAGAGCAGGTCAAGACACAGCCCTGGAAGAAACGCAGAAAGAGGATCCACCTTTGTTTTCTGACAGTATTCGCTTACTGCTGGTGGAAGACAATGTCGTCAACCAGAAAGTCGCCATCAGTATGCTGGGCAAACTGGGCCTGAGCACTATTGATATAGCGGAGGATGGCAAAGAGGCTGTAGCCATGCACCGGAAGCACACTTATGACCTGATACTGATGGATTGCCAGATGCCGGAAATGAGCGGCTATGAAGCCACAGGCATCATTCGACAGAATGAGTTGACCCGGCAAACCTCCCGCCTTCCGATCATTGCCATGACCGCCAATGCGATGCCCGGTGACCGGGAAAAGTGCATAGCCTCTGGCATGGATGACTACTTGAGCAAACCCATCAAAATGGATGGACTGAAAGAAATGCTGGCGCACTGGCTGGTGAAAGACAACCGGGCACCGGGGGAAAAGCAAGATGGGAACATAACGGATCCTGAGTATCCACAGGACCAGAAGCACACAGAAACCTCCAGGCTAACAGACGACAGCCAGGCCATGATTGACCTGGATACCTACCGGGCCCTGGAGGACATTATGGAAGAGGAATTTTCAGCCCTGATAGACAGCTATGTTGAAGATGCCCCGAAGCTGCTTGCGGATATCCAATCCTCTTCCCGTGATGCCGACACCAAAGTGCTTATCAGAGCAGCTCATACACTGAAATCCAGCAGCAATAATATTGGAGCCAATGTACTTGCTGATATTGCCAAAGAGATTGAACTCCAGGCCAAAGACCATTTGCTCAAAGAAGCCTCAGCTTTGATCCCCTCTCTGGAGCAGACACTGAATAAGACCACCGCCGTTTTATATGAAATGAAAAAGCAGTAAAAAGGGGCAGGATTCTATTGCCCCAATAGTCGTCACTATATAGACGCTTATGATGAACCTGTTGCTTAACGAAGATTGTTATAGAATGAGTCTACCCAGGCATCCACTAAAGGCCTCAGCTGCTCTGCAGAGCTTTTCTTAAAGTCACTCATATCAATCGGGCCATACTGGATCCCCCCCACCAGGGCAACAACCTGTTCTCCCGACTGGCTGTCGACCAGCTCACCTTCTTCAATAATATTGAGTACCTTATCCCTCAAGCCCGTCAGCTCACCAATACCATTAATGACAAGCCCATAAGGCAGGTATTGGTAGAACTCCAGCTCTTTCATGCTCAGCTCGCCACCGGTGATCGCTACCCTGAGCCGCAAGGTGTCTGGGCCAGGCTGATCCGTCAGCGTGTATTTAAGCTTCATTCGCTCTGTGAGCCTTTCATGAAAGTAGTTCATCAGCATGGCAGAGCGTTCAGCCTTGACCTGCCAACGTTCTCGAGTCTCCTCACTGATGTGTATTACAACCGGCTCAACAATCACCTTGCTGTAACGCCGCATCTTCCATCGTCTTGCCTTGTACCCTAAAAACTTGGCCTTTTCCTGCTCTGGCAGTGGCGCAAGCTTTGAGTAATCCGATAAAAAACCACTGTTGGTTTCCGATACCCTGGGCCCGCTGGCGCAGGCAACCAGCAGAAAGCTGAGCATGATGACCGGCAGACCCGGCAATACTCTCATGACGCCACCCATGAAAAACTCCTTGAACTAGGCATAAATAAACGGGTAAGAAGAACATATACCCGTCTTCAGTGCCAATATTTTCTTTGCCAACTGGCTCTATCTTTCAAAACAAAAAAGGCCCTCTATTTACTAATACTTTGTCGTACAAATAAGACTCAAGCCTGTTTTCGTCCCTATGCTGTTCACTGAGTAAAGAACGATCATTCATGATGACCTACAATCCCTATAATCCCCATAAATGCCATAGGATTACATTGTGGATACTGTATCGTTTCTACTGTTTCAGGCACTTGTTTTCGCCGTCTACGGATTCATTATTTTTATTTCAGCCCGCTTACTGCCCGGTGTTGAGATAAAAGGCTATCAGCACGCCGTGATCGTGGCTCTGGTACTGACTTTCCTGAACCTTCTGGTCAAGCCCATTCTTTCATTTCTGGCGTTCCCGATTACGGTTCTGACCTTAGGGCTTTTCACCTGGGTCATTAATGCCCTTATTCTGGTTTTCGCCAGCAACCTGGTTGATGGTTTTGAAATACGCAATTTTGGCTGGGCCCTGATCATGAGCCTGGTGATGGGAGCGCTGAAAGCACTGGCTTTTCTCTCTTTTCCTTATTTGATGCTCCATTAAGCAACTGGAGGCGCTGGGTGAGAGCATCTTATTTTGCCCATAACAAAAACCCCAACCGATTGCTCGATTGGGGTTTTTCAGCCTTGAGCGAACCCAAGGTAAATAGTGGTGCCTGGCGATGACCTACTCTCACATGGGGAAACCCCACACTACCATCGGCGATCCGTCATTTCACTACTGAGTTCGGGATGGGATCAGGTGGTTCTAACGCTCTATGGTCGCCAGGCGAAAAAGTTGTGGAAACCCAAAATGCTGAATTCTGTTCTTGCTTAACACTCATCTATGTATGGCGTACGACCTCCAGGGATGGAGGAAGTGCTGAAAATCGTCTGGAACGATTTCAGTAAATCGCTTTGGCGTTATATGGTCAAGCCGCACGAGTCATTAGTATTGGTTAGCTCAATGCCTCACAGCACTTACACACCCAACCTATCAACGTCATAGTCTTTAACGGCTCTTCAGGGACCTCTAA
>NZ_JBLYZI010000039.1:0-45973 GCF_057680865.1 Endozoicomonas sp. Z74 | reverse complement strand
GCTTATCAGTGAGCGAGGAGAATTTGGAAAACAGGGCTTTTGCAGACATCGAAAGACAGGAAAAACCCTGATTATACAGGCTGTTTCTTGATGGCGCTGTTCAATTGGTGATCATGTTTTTGCCCTGCGATGAAGAGGCACTGGAAATATATAAAGCCGACCAGTTTGAAGCTCAGCTACTGGAATCCCTGAAAAGCCCGCACATCATTGGTTTCGAAGGCTTCGAAGCCAGCGAAACACCCACTGAGTACATCACGTCATTACATATGCAGGATGGAGGAGTCAATGCAACGGAAGCCGCTAAAAGTATGGCAAACTATCTGTCAACGGCGATATTGAAACAATGGGCTGAAGATCTGGCCAGAGGCCTTGCTGTTCTTAGAAAAAACAAAGTCATGCATCGGGACATCAAGCCAGACAACCTGCTTGTTCACCCAGAAGACGGCAAGCTAAGAATCGCTGACCTGGGCAATGCCTTCGAATATAAAGATGCTTTTCCCAAGGACCCCACAGGTACAGGAATGTATGCGGCCCCAGAAACACTGAAGGGAGAGCAGCAGGGATTTGAAGCCGACATCTACTCTGCGGGAATGTCTCTGATCAGCATATTCATGGACGCCGGTTTAATCGATCTGGGCACCTGGCAGGAATTTTACAAGTGTCGTGAGGAGCAACGCCCCATTCCTTTAAAACCAGAGTATCAGAAAGACGAGACCGCCAGGCTGCTCGTAGAAACGAGCCAGCGAATGATCAGCAAAGACCCACAAAAAAGGCCCAGCGCAGACAAGCTTGTGCAAATTTTCAGTGCTGAAGGCACTGGTTCCAGCAATGATGAGTAAACAGAAAGATGTTGCATAACTGTGACAAGATCAATAAGTAGGACGAAAAAACCACCACTTCTTTATGACTTTCTTGCACGAAAGTTATGATTTCAGTATATATCTTGGTCGCGACCCCGTTGTACACCCCGTATTTTCGCCATAACAATAAAGCCCTTGGAGCCCCAGAAGTATGTTAAAGCGATTATCGATTCTTGTTTTACCCCTCCTGCTGACCGTTGGAACCGTCAACCAGGCATCAGCATCCCTCTCAATGGATAACTTTCGCCTGACCATCCTGACGGAAAACTACCCGCCCTTTAACATGAGCATCGCCGACAAAAATTTTGCGCGGGAATCGGAGATCGACGGGATTGCTACCGACATCGTTCGGGAGATGATGAAAAGAGCCAGCATTGACTACACCATGACCCTTCGTTTTCCCTGGAGCAAAGTCTACAGGCTTGGGTTGACCAACAAAGATTTTGCCGTTTTCTCCATGGCACGCCTGCCCGAGCGCGAAGATAAGTTCAAATGGGTTGGACCGCTGATCGTCAATAAATACAAAGTCTTCTCTCTGGCCAGTAAAAAAATCACCATCAAAAACGTGCAGGATCTGAATAAATACAAAGTGGCCAGCGTCAAAGGCCATGCCGTCACCAGCCTGCTTAAGCAGCAGAAAATCAATTTTGAAGAGAGCCTCAAGGAAGACGCCAACGCCAAAAAACTGGAGCGTGGACAGATTGACCTCTGGGTGACCGGTGAGTTCAGTGGCTTTTATTACGCCCAGAAAGACGGCATTCCCCCGATCAAGCCCGTCTTTGAAGTGGGCAGTACCAATGATTATCTGGCGCTGAATCCATCGGTTCCCGACGCCGTTGTCCAGAAACTCCAGGCGGCACTGGATACCATGAACAGTGATGGGACGGTTGAAGACATCATGAGTGCCTATCGCTGATCGTCACTGAGCTGGATAGAAGGCAGGCTTGTGCTCACTAAAGAGACAGCCTGCCACTGTCCTGCATCAAACATTTTCCAGAAAGCCCCCTGAGCCTGAACCACTGCCCTTCCAAATCAATGACAACCTGCTTTTGATTCTATATACCTCAGCCCACTCTTCTCTCAATAAAAAAAGTGTGTGGAGCTGTAGAAGTATGATCAGACCCTTCATGTTGCTCGCTGTGTCGCTGTTTCTATTGCCGATCCTGACGACCCCTGCCTGGGCATCAGGGCCAGAGAGCAGGCTGCAATTTACGCTGCTTACAGCCAATGCACCTCCCTACAGCATGACATCTGATCACAAAAAATTTGCCAGAGACGGGGAGATTAAAGGGATCATCGCCGATATTGTGCGGGAAATCATGGCCAGGGCGGAAGTAGACTATTCCATGACCTTGCAGCTGTCCTGGGAAAAAACGTTGAACCAGGCCATGATGAAACAGCATTACGCCGCTTTTCCTGCGGTCCGAACATCAGAACAGGCAGCCCTGTTTAAATGGATCGGTCCACTGGTTACCAATAAATACGTGGTTTTTGCCCTGAGCAGTAATCCGGTGGAGATCAGCAGTCGTGAAGACCTTAAACAGTACCGGTTGGCGGTTATAAAAGATCATGCTGTGACGACAATGGTCGACAAAGACGCACAACTGGAAGAAAGCCTGACGGAGGAGGCCAGCCTTCAAAAGCTCATCCGTGGCCAGGCCGATCTCTGGGTGACCAGCGAGGCAACCGGGTATTATGTTGCCAGAGAATTCAGCCAGCACACTTCCATTCAGCCAGTGTACACGCTTGGCAAGCTGGAGGAATACCTGGCTCTGAACCCGCTGACCTCCATACCGGAAACGCGCAGGCTGCAAAAGGCACTGATCGGAATGAAGAAAGACGGCACTGTCGACAAGATCATCGACCAGTACCGCTGAACTGAGCGCCTCTCAACCAGATTTCCTGATTGAGAGGCGCAATATCTATACGTTAAGAGCCCCCTCAGGCAAAGGCAGGAAGCTCAGCAGCTTGCTACTGAAGCCATTAGCCAGGCTTGGAAACAGGCTCTCCGGGCTCTTGGTATACCCAAACCAGGCCGCCAGTGTCGCATTGACCTGATCCGCGGCAATTTCAGGAATAATACGACCATTGTTATAGTCATATTCACTGCCAGGGTTGAGGTCGGGCCAGCGGCCATGAGCCTTATGGCCCTTTACCGCCCCACCCATCACCAGTTGATGCCCTCCCCAGCCATGATCCGTTCCCGTTTCATTGGGGATAATCCGGCGCCCAAAGTCCGACATTGTAAAGGTGGTCACCTGATCCGACAGTTTCTGTTGCTCCATATTCAACTGGAAGGCCGCCATGGCTTCTGCCAGCTGTCCCAGCAGGGATTCATGCTGCCTGGCCTGACTCTTGTGGGTATCAAAGCCACCCAGCCCCAGGAAAAAGATCTGCTTCCGATGCCCCAGGCTCTCACGAATCCGGATCATCCGGGCCACCAGCCCCAGGGTTTGCCCCAGACTGGAGTCTGGAAAATCCTGATAGTCGTCTATGGCATCCAGATACCCTTTCAGCTCCTCAAGCTCATGGTAACGGCGCTCCGATGTAGCTGAGTAGTTGGACTCAAACAGATTGCTGAACTGGGAGGTAAAATGCCTTTGCATTGCTTCATAGCGCTCGGGGGTGTCCAGGCCACTGTAATTGCCAGGCTCATCCTTGGTCATGGTCAGCTGCTCCAGGGTATCGGCCCTCAGCCACTTTGACTCACCATTAAACGAGATCACCGGCGCAATGTTATTGCTCAGCAACATCGAATCGACCATACGCCCCGCCCAGCCAAACCGCTCATCAAGGTCTGCAGAGCCTGATTGCCAGAGCGTCTGCTGATGATTGTGGGCCATCAGAAACTCCGGAAGCACAGGATTTTCCCTGCCCCCGATGACCGGCTCCACCAACTGACCCGAGTTCACCATCACAGTGGCATTGCCAGCCTGAAAGGCCGGTTTCAGTGCCGCCATGGCCGGATGCAATCCCAGGGAAACACCATTGTCGGTTTTCAGTCCAGTCTCCACCAGCTGATCCGCCGGTATGGCAATTTTCGGACGTATGCTGCGATAGAGATCGTACTCCTGGCTGCTGGTGGGAATCACCATGTTATAAGCGTCATTCCCACCAAACAGGAAAATGCAGACCAGCGCACGATAGTCATTGCCGCTGGCATGGGCATTGTTGAACCCCGTCAGCGAGGGGGCCAGCAGTGTTCCCCCCATGCAGGCACTGCCTTTTATGAATTTTCTGCGTGTTATTTTCATACCCTTATCCCTGGCATCTGAATTCCGGTGAACATTGCACGGCAAATAATGTATCCCTGATTTTTCGGTCCGTGGAATAACCGTTAGCTTCGCCGTTTTTCAACATATTGGTCAGAAACTGATTCAATGCACTGGACATCAGCCCCCCAAAGAAACGCTCATTCAGCAGGTTCAAATAAACCGGTATATCATCCACCTTCTGTTCAAACGGAGTGCGGTCCCAATGCCACTTTCTCGACGAACTGCCGTTATGGCGATAAATCACTTCCCACATGCGGTTACTCATGGTCCGTGCCACCCCCATGCTGATGATTTTGAACTCCGGAGCTACCAGTTGAAGGTCATAAATTTCGCCCTTGGGGGCATAATCCGGCTCGTAAAAATTGAAGACACTGTTTGCACGAAGGGGGGACTGACCAAAGTTATTGCCGTACCAAAGCCCAGGGAAATCCCACCAACGTTTTGAATCATTGCTTTTCACGTCGAGCGCCCGGGCCAGATTGGCCATGGCGATCACCGGCTCCTTCAACTTGCCAAAATTGGTGGAGGAGCGACCCGTCTTCTGGTGATCCGACATACCCCGCCGTTTCAGGACATCCTCATCCAGCAGAATGGCTTTAAGTACGGCCTTGAGATCACCGCGAATCCCCTGTCCATTATCCTTGAAGGCTGCCGCAACCCGGTTGATGTAGAGGCGCCTGGGGTTACTGATGGTTAAACGACGAATCAACAGTGTTGCAACAAACTGAGGGGTATTGGGGTGGTTGAACAACATATCCATGGCCTGGGACAGATCCTGTTCCGCGGTCTGACCCGCCGGGAAAACCTCACCCAGTACCGCCTTTTCCTCCGTATCATGCCAGTTGGGAAACGCATACATGGGCTGGTAATAATCCTCTCTGCGCCAGCCGGTGAATACTCTGGCCAGCTCCTCCACATCCTGCTGGGTATAGACAGGGATTCTTTTCCCATTGGCATCCAGTTTAAGCTGGCCACTGCTGGTAAGCTTCCAGAGCCCGATGGTAAACAGCTGCATCACTTCCCGGGCATAGTTTTCATCCGGGCGTGAGTTGTTGGTTGGGTTGGCCTTACGACTGCCCTCCATAGTCAGAAAACGGCCCATGGCCGGACTGAGGGTCACCGCCTCCAGCAGGTCACGGAAGTTGCCAAAAGCGTGCTCCAGCAGCAAATCATAATAGGCGGCCAGCGCCTCTCCAGCCGGGCCTCCAGAAGGCGATACCACAAAAATCTGGCTCAGGGCGTAAGCCATTCTCTGACGCAGTTGATCCCTGGCGTACATAACACGGTGCCACCAGACACTGATTCGACCCTGCTCATTGGCGGAAATACCACTGATTTCAGCATATTCCCGATTCATGGCCAGGTGCAGTTCCGGCGGGCTTTTAAATTGCGCCTCCAGCCAGGCTTGAGGCCCCTGGGCCATCAACTGATCCACCTCACCCTCTTTCGGGCCATAAGTCCCATGATAAAGAAACCGGGCTGCCTGGCCACGGTTCTCAAAGTTCACAGTCACTTTTGTCACTCCTCATAGATACAATACATACCCAGAACAATGCACCGTTAATGACTTAAACAACCATGCATACTCTTTTCATCAGCCTTGAGCAGACAGTGCAGCTGTTCCAAAAACAGAAAAACCTGCGGCACACAAAATAAAGTCCTTAATCCAGTCATTCTGGATAACCGAACAGGCACTCCATAACTGAAAAATGGAAACACCACCTTTGGGATACATATAACGACTTCAAATGACTTTTTTTTATTTCAAAATGTGAAACTGATCAAAAAACCAACATTTATTTATGGTTACAAAAACACTGTCGTTGAAATTTATCGAAACACTAACCATACAGTCGAAACATTTAATTTAATTTCGACACCCGCCAGCATCCAATTGAAATAAAATCCCATAAAAAAATGCTAATACAGCTGAAACACAAAAATGAATTTCGACATAATCCATTTCACCCCCTTTAAACATCCGGTACGTTTTAATTAATCAACCCCCACTTCAGCCAACTTTTACCTCAAAGCAGTCTGCCTTTCCCTGTTTTTGAGTGGTACTGAGCACACTGCCGCTCTTTCACCATGGGCCTGTGTAGTGGTGCAATGGATCTTCAATGAAGAGAGCCTTTACCACTACTGGATGGACCGCAAAATCTACGGCAACCTGCCGGAGGAGTTGCAGCTCTGGGCAGAGGAAAACACCCCGGTACTGTCAGGCCTGTAGCTGGCCTGCTCAACTATGCCCTGGGAATGGTGGACTGGTATGAAGTAACCGTGGCGATCCGGGAGGCTGACTAACCCGGCATCCCAGGGAAGCGGAGCGCTTATGGCGGGATTTACGAAAATAACAACCCTTTACCGGCGGTTGTTTCTTTCGGAAAGAACCGGTTTTGTTTCGCGGCATAAAGTACGGATAAAAACCGTTTCCGGTTTTCTTCGTAAACGGTAGAGAAGGCAGGGTGTGGCCTTGGACACGGCTTACCTTATACTACAGGCCCTCAGGGCCACACGCTGCCAAGCATACCACCCGATGCGTTCTTTTGCGGACTGGGTGCGCAGGCGGCTTGTGCCGTAATGGAACGTGCCAGCCCTCGGGGTCTAAGATTGGCTTGATTGACCACAGGGTTATCTGATCAGCATAGAGGGAGAGTTCTTTGGTTTTTTTGCATTTGACGAACAACGTTATTGTGCATATATTTACCTTTAATGAACAATGATGTTATGCACACAAAACATGTATGGCAGTTGAATTCAGAGACAAATGGTTGGAGTCCTTTTATGAAAATGACAGGCAGGACAAACGGATACCAAAGAAGCTTGAATCAGCGCTGTTCAGGAAAATACAAATCCTGGATGGAGCCTGCAAAGAATCGGATTTAAGGATTCCACCGGGAAACCGCTTTGAACATTTGACCAATAATCTCAGCGAATGGTGTTCGATCCGGGTCAACAGACAATACCGACTGGTATTCAAATGGATTGATGGCGTAGCGGTAGACACGCACCTTGATCCGCACACGTACAGGGGATAAGGCTATGAGAGCAACCAAGAGGAGACCTGTATCCGTAGGTGACATGCTGAGGATCGAATTCATGGAGCCGATGGAGCTGAAGATTGTTGATCTGGCCGAGGCCATGGGTGTTCACAGAAATACAGTCGGCAATATCCTGAATGGCAGGACGGTGCTGACGGCACCACTGGCCATCAAACTGGCAGCAGCTTTAGGCAATACGCCTGAATTCTGGCTTAATATCCAGCATGCCTGCGACCTATGGGACACCAGAAACCGATTTAACGAGGAGTCGAAGACTGTCAGGCCTGTCACTGCCTTCAAAAGACAAAGTGCTTAGTCCATCAACCGGCCCCCATTGCCAAACCCGAAGCGTGGTCACCCAGAAAAAAGACCAGCGCTACCCCCAAAAGCTTCCGCCTGAGCGGGGATGACATTGCCAGCCTGAAGCAGGTCACCGAGGCGGTGAACGGCGTCAGCCACTCAAAGGTTTCAGAAACCAAGGTGGCGAAGGCGTTGCTGCAACTGGGCACGCAACTGCCGCCGAAGAAGGTGTTGAAGGCTTTAAGAGAGATACTTTAAACGTTACTTTTGTAGTGCTTTATTCGATACCTGATTCAATCAACCTTTCCAGGGGAGCAACTTGTACTGAGCGGAAACTGTCGCTGCTGGAAAAACGCTTGTCATTGAGTGACTGCACTACAACCTCCCGATGCTTTCTTACCCAGGGCGCCTGTTGTACTTTTCCATCGGTACCGGCCCAAACCCTGGATACACGCAATTGAGCAAGCCCCTGACTACCCGCCTTATGGTAAAGGATGAATACTTCAGGAACATCCCCGGCATCCTCAGCCCTTGGAGGGAAAGCATGGCCATCGTCAGCAAGCCAGTCAGAAAGAAAAGCGCTTAATTGCCCGGCGTCCTTAAATAACTCTCCTCCAGTACAGACCCATGGTTCTTGTGTGGACTGATCCCCTTCAGGCGGCTCAAGAAACTCTACAGAGAAATAGATCTTTACTTCCGGTGGCACCATAGGCTGGCCATCAATAAACACCTTATAACAGGCATCAAACTTTAAAGACCTGAGGCCATGCTCCCACTCATAATTAATCCAGTCGGTAAATTTACGCCACAGCACCCCCATCTCAGCATCAAACCTGACGGGATGGAATTTCCAGACACAGGTGATGTCATCCAACGGGTATCGAACCTTTATGGTTTTACAAACCGGACTGGTATTTTCAATATGTATCTCCGAATCAGCACCATAAGTAGCAGGAGTAAGCACTCGGTTGGCTATTTCTTTAATGTCTTTAAAGACATCTGATAGACCCTGCCTGAATACCTTTTTTTTATCAGAATTGATGACTAACCATTCCGATTTGAAGCGACCCGCTCCATCTGAAATAGCCTCAACATTCTCACCTAATTGCCGTGCAATGCTTGTAGCCTTGTGGAGAGTTGTACAACCCGCCTTCTCAATCCGCTGATACTGTCGATGAGAAACCCCTGCTTTTTCTGCAACCTGCGCTTGGGAAAGTCCGGCCTTGTCGCGATAACGTTTCAACACCATTGGGTTAACTTTGTAAGACTCCTGAGCCATGGGTCGCACCTGCTGAAGTGAATTGAGTCATTAGTTTAGACAATAATGATGTCGTTTAAAGTGACATCATACGACCTCATTAAAACCAGAACCCTACTTCAGCTTTCTCCCCATTCATCGCAGTCGTAAGCCCAAAACTTCTCCTTTATTTCCCGGCGCTCTGTACGCCAGTATTCCATCTGCCGGGCAGAACACCCTCTGTTTTTATTTTCATGGAACCATTGTACCTCAACAGCATTGATTGCAGGGGGTTATTGCATGGGGAGTAATGCTTCAGAAAAACCCGGGCAAGCAGGATAAAGCCCGCTAATAAAGCATAACTTCCAAACCACAAGACAGTTGTTTTTACTGGAAAAAACCACCAGATCGAAGAAAAAACCAACCCTCAACACCGACCCAGGAAAAAGGATAATTTATTGATCTATGCCAATACTTTCCTGGGGAAAAGCTGATTCCATGAGTTAGCCGCTTTTTGCCGAACAAAAAGTGTACTTCTGTATGCTCGCTGTATCGCAAGAGCTGTGGTTACCGATCGTTTTCCTACCCGGACATCGATCGTGACAAGGGCCGATCCAAGCCCATTATTCAGCTGGGCATGGTTTTTGCGTTTTAGCAGGAGCACCGTGCAGTGTAGGTACATGGATAGAAGTGCCTCCAGCGACAAAACCACAAACAATAAATCGTCTTTGCTTTACAACAGCTTGAGATAGCTCTGGCAGATAATTAACTGGCAAAAGACAGCATAAATAAGGGGTAGTAATGTCTTTGAAATCAACACCCGTCAAACGCCTCAAGGCTGGGTTTCTGGCGGTATCCATCGCCTTGTCCGGAACCTTCTATACCGCTCCAAACAACCTGGCCGAGGCCGCAGGAACCCTGACCATCGCCAGTATGGGCGAGCCCGCTTCCCTGGACCCCCACTTTATTTCCGGCACCTGGGAAAGTTACATTGTTGGCAACCTTTTCCTGGGGTTGACCACAGAAGCTGCCGATGGCTCCATCATTCCTGGTGCCGCTGAAAGCTGGAGTGTTTCTGACGGCGGTAAAGTCTATACCTTCAAAATCCGCGACCACCAATGGTCCGACGGGCAGCCAGTGACCGCCAGTGACTTCCTCTATGGCTTCCAGAGGATTCTCAAGCCGGAAACCGCCGCGGGTTATGCCTCACTGCTTTACACCATCAAGAGCGCTGAACAGGTCAATACCGGCAAAGCAGGTCCGGAAGCCCTCGGTGTCAAAGTGATTGATGACAACACCCTTCAGGTCACCCTTGAAGGCCCTGCACCGTATTTTATTGCCCAGCTGGCCCACTACACCGCCTACCCCGTACCCACTCACAAGATCAAAGAGCTGGGTAAGGAATGGGCTAAAGACAATAAAATGGTCAGTAATGGTGCCTACACCCTGGCTGAGTGGACTCCGAACGCCCGGATCCGACTGGAGAAAAACCCGAAATTCTACGACGCCAGCAATGTATCTCTGGATGAGCTCGTTTATTACCCACAGGAAGACCGGTCAGCGGTTCTGAAACGGGTTCGTGCCGGTGAAGTGGACATCGCCCGGGACTTTTCTTCCTCCGACCTGAAGTGGCTTCAGAAAAACATGCCGGGCTATGCCCGCATTGCCCCTTATCTGGGCGTGTACTATTACCCTCTGAACATGAACGACGAGGTCCTGAAGGACCAGCGGGTGCGTCAGGCCCTGGCCATGACCATCAACCGGGAAGTGCTCACGGACAAGGTTCTAAAGACCGGTGAAATTCCCGCCTATGGTTTTGTGCCTCCGGGGACCGGAACTTACGGCAAGCCTTCTGAAGTCAGCTGGAAGGACATGCCTTATGCCGAGCGCATCAAAGAAGCCCGGAAGCTGCTGGAAGCCGCAGGCTACAGCAAGTCCAACCCTCCCACCCTGAAGCTCAGCTACAACACCTCTGAAAACCACAAAAAAGTGGCCATTGCCGTTGCTGCCATGTGGAAGAAAGCGCTGGGGGTGAAAACCGAGCTGTATAACTCTGAAGTCAAGGTACATTACGCCAACCTGAAGACCCGTGACTTCCAGGCGGCCCGGGCTGGCTGGATCGCCGACTATAACGATCCCCAGAACTTCCTCAACCTGATGGAGAGCCGGAACACGTCCAACAACTACAGTGACTACAATAATGACCAGTTCAATACCCTGATGAAAAAAGCAGAACTGGAAGTGGATATGGACAAGCGCAACCAGTATATGCGCCAGGCTGAATCCATCGCCATGGAGGAAGTGGCCAACATTCCTATCTACTACTACGTGTCCAAAAACCTGGTCAATCCTAAAGTGAAGGGCTGGATTGACAACCCCAGCGATACCCATCGCGCCCGTTACCTGTCCATAGACTAATAACAATGGAACCCCGGCTGCCATGAGAAACGGTCTCCCCCCTCTCTGGCAGCCCTGTTCAGCCTCCAGCACTAACTACAGCGGTGGGCGGGGTTACTTCTGCCCTTTCCACCCTGATTGAGCATCAAGTGCTGGCTGGCGACGGTTCCCACAGGAAAGAGCGCAATTATCCATGTTCACCTATATTTCCAAGCGTCTGCTGACGGCAATCCCGACGCTGTTGATCATCATCACCCTTGCGTTTTTCATGATGCGCATTGCCCCCGGGGGCCCTTTTGATGCCGAGCGGCAACTGCCACCGGAAATTGAGGCCAACATCCTCAAGGCATATGACCTGGACAAACCTCTGTATCAGCAATACTTCATTTATGTGAGCAAGCTGCTTCAGTTTGACTTTGGCCCCTCCTACAAATTCCGGGATTTCAGTGTTACGGAACTGATCATGACCGGTCTTCCCGCCAGCATCCAGATAGGGGGGACCGCCATTCTTCTGGCAACCCTTATAGGAATCAGTCTCGGAACCCTGGCCGCCCTCTATCAAAACCAGAAAACGGACTACGCCATTATGGGTGTCGCCATGACGGGAATTGCCATTCCCAACTTTGTCATGGCCCCGATTCTCTCCCTGGTTTTCGGAGTGTATCTCGCCTGGCTACCCGTCGCCGGATGGGGAGAGGGTGCTGCCCGAAACCTGGTGCTGCCAGTGATTTCCCTGGCGCTGCCACAAATTGCTTATATAGCACGGCTGACCCGGGGCTCCATGGTCGAAGTGCTGCACTCCAACTACATCCGGACAGCCCGAGCTAAAGGTTTGCGGGAACGACTGGTGGTTGTCCGCCATGCCATCAAGGGCGCACTTTTGCCGGTGGTCTCTTATCTCGGCCCTGCTACGGCGGCGGTCACTACCGGTTCCGTGGTGATTGAGTCCATTTATGACATTCCCGGCGTCGGCCGCTATTTCGTCAATGCCGCCCTCAACCGGGATTACCCGCTGGTGATGGGAGTGGTGGTGTTCTATGCCACTCTGATCATTGTGATGAACCTGATCGTGGATGTGATCTACAGCTTCCTGGATCCGAAACTGAGGGTTAATGGATGAGTTCCCTGGTCAAACCCAACGATGCCCTGGCATCCATGAATACCCACCATCAGGAAGAAGTCGCTGGTCGTTCACTCTGGCAGGACGCCCGCATCCGGCTGATGCGCAACCGTGCGGCAGTGGTGTCCATGGTCATTCTGGCCATTATTACCCTGATGGCAGTTTTTGCCCCCCTGCTATCATCACACCCCTATGATGAAGTTTACTGGGACTTCATCCAGGTGGGCCCCAATTTTTCCGAAGGGTTCTGGTTCGGCACTGACGAGAATGGTCGTGACCTGTTTATCCGCACACTTTACGGTGCCCGTGTCTCCCTGATGGTAGGGCTGGTAGCCACCTCAGTGTCTCTGGTGATTGGTGTTACCTATGGTGCCGTTGCAGGCTATATGGGTGGCCGGATCGACAACCTGATGATGCGCTTTGTGGATATCCTCTACTCTCTGCCATTCATGTTTTTCGTCATCATCCTGATGGTGATTTTTGGCCGCCATATTTTCCTGATCTTCGTGGCCCTGGGGGCGGTTGAATGGCTGACCATGGCGAGAATTGTCCGGGGACAGACCCTGGCTCTCAAGAAAAAGGAGTTTATAGAGGCCGCCCACGCCAGCGGGGTATCCAATGCCAAAATCATTTTCCGGCACATTGTGCCCAACATTCTTGGACCGGTGATCGTCTATATGACGCTGACCATTCCCCAGGTGATTCTGACTGAAAGCTTCCTTTCATTTCTGGGCCTGGGTGTGCAGGAGCCCCTGACCAGCTGGGGCGTACTGATCTCCGAGGGGGCAAAAGTGATGGAGAGCGCTCCGTGGATGCTGGCATTTCCGGCCACGTTCCTGGCGGTAACTCTGTTCTGCTTTAACTTTATTGGTGACGGTCTGCGTGACGCACTGGACCCCAAGGATCGATAACACCATGACTGCTTTTAACGACAACTTCATTCTGGAAGTTAACAACCTCAATACCCGGTTTGATACTCCGGAGGGTGAGGTTTCCGCTGCCAACAACATTAATTTCACCCTGGAGAAGGGCAAAAGCCTGGGGGTGGTGGGAGAGTCCGGCTCCGGCAAAACCCAGATCTTCATGGCCATCATGGGGCTGCTGGCAAAAAATGGAACCACCACGGGGGAGGCCCTGTTCAAAGGACAGAACCTGCTTGGGCTGCCCACTGCTGAGTTGAACAAAGTCCGCGGCGTATCACTTTCCATGATTTTCCAGGACCCAATGACCTCCCTGAATCCCTATCTGAAAGTCTCCCGGCAGATGACCGAGGTGCTGATTGAACACCAGGGAATGAATAAAAAGGAGGCCCTGGAACGATCCATCCAAATGCTGGAAATGGTGGGTATCCCTGAAGCACGCAAGCGTGTACACATGTACCCCCACGAGTTTTCCGGAGGCATGCGCCAGCGGGTGATGATCGCCATCGCACTGCTTTGTGAGCCTGACCTGCTGATCGCTGACGAACCAACCACCGCCCTGGATGTGACCATTCAGGCCCAGATTCTTGAGCTGCTGCATAACCTCAAGGATGAGCTGGGTATGTCCATTGTCATGATCACCCATGACCTGGGGGTTATTGCCGGTATGTGCGACGATGTTATGGTGATGTACGGCGGCAGGGTGGTGGAGACTGGATCGGTCAGGGACATCTTCAGTGATGCACGCCACCCTTACACTCAGGGGCTGCTCCAATCCATGCCACGCATTGACGGCAACCACAGCCAAGACCTCTACGCCATCGCCGGTCAACCGCCTAACCTTCAGGCTCTGCCCAGTGGCTGTGCCTTCCGGCCACGATGCCAGTACGCCGATGATCACTGCCGTACCAGGCAACCCATCACCCGACGGCTTTCCCAGCGAACAGTTGCCTGTCACCGAATCCCTATGGAGGAAGCGTCATGAGCGAACCTATTCTCAAGGTGGACAACCTGAAGGTGCATTTCTCCGTGGACACTGGCACCTTCTTTACCCGCAAGAGCACACTGAAAGCGGTGGATGGCGTCGACTTTGAGCTGTACGAAGGGGAAACCCTGTCCATTGTCGGAGAGTCCGGCTGCGGAAAGTCGACCCTTGGCCGGGCAGTGCTCCAGCTTCTGCACAACACCGATGGCAAGGTGGTCTGGATGGGACAGGACATCACGGGCCAGTCCCCCAAAGCAATGCGACCACTGCGAAGGGAGATGCAGATCATTTTTCAGGACCCCCTGGCCAGTCTTGACCCCAGAATGACCATCGGGGAAATCATTGCCGAACCTCTGGTCACCCACCACCCTGATTTGCCAAAAGAACAGGTCAGGGACCGGGTTCGGGAGATGATGGACATTGTTGGCCTGCTGCCCAGGATGATCAACCGCTACCCCCACGAGTTTTCCGGAGGCCAGTGCCAGAGGATTGGCATTGCCCGGGCAATGATTCTGCAACCCCGGGTGATTGTCTGTGACGAACCGGTTTCAGCCCTGGATGTGTCCATTCAGGCCCAGATCATTAACCTGCTTAAAGAGCTCCAGGCCAAATTTGGTCTGTCTCTGTTGTTTATCAGTCATGATCTGTCCATTGTGCGGCACATCAGCCATCGGGTAATGGTGCTCTATCTCGGGAATGTGATGGAGGTGGCGGAAAAGGATAAGCTCTATAACTCGCCACGACACCCTTATACACAGGCATTGATTTCGGCGGTTCCTGTGCCGGATCCGGACCAGGAGGCCCATAAACAGCGGATTGTCCTCAAGGGCGACCTGCCCTCTCCCATCAAGCCTCCCTCCGGCTGTGTTTTCCGCACCCGCTGTCTTTATGCAGACGGCGATTGCGCAACGACAAAGCCCATACTTGAAACCTTGCCTGAATCAATGTCAGGCTCAAATGGGAGGCATCAGGTGGCTTGTCATAAACAGAGAGTGATAAACGCCGGGGCATAATGCCCATAGCAAAAGAAAAAAGGAATACCGAATGAAGGGTATTCCTCTGGATAAAGAAGCAGGCCTGAACCTGGGAGGTTAACCACAGTCATTCAGAGGGTTTGGCTCAGGCCTGCAATTCGTAGAAAGAGGAAGTCTTCTATTTTTCTTCCTCAATCAAAAGCTCCAACATACTGGAAAAAGCCATCATTGCTTTCCGGGTATCTCCATCGCCCATCTCAGCACTGATTACGGTGGAGATGGCTTCATGAACATCCAGCAATACCTGTATACGATGCTCAGCACACTGTATTTTACAAATGTCTTCCAGAAGGTTACTGTCAATCACTTCCATCACTTTTTCAGGAGTGTCTACAGCAAACAACAGGATTGGAATGATATCCATACTGCCTTCCTTGATACAACGTCGGATAGCAGGGTAAATGGTCTTATTAAAATCCGTTTCTGTCGGTATATCTTCAATATCCACAAGTTCTTCAAGATCCACGATTTCTTCTTCAATGGAGTCCATCGGAGCCATTTTCTCCATTTTTGATGGTATCCATTCTGGCTTGGGCATCAACTCACCCGACAGCCTATTCTGCTTTTCCAGCAGGCGGTATTCACCATTGTCCGATACAGAAGGGGCTGATGGAGTACGCACTGCTTTCAGCATCTCTGTTGAAACATGGCTTAATTCATCCAGAGCTTCAATATTTTCTTCATAATCATCATAAGCAATGTCTGCCAACCTGGGGGTCATCATTTCCTTCGAAATTTCACTCAGTTCATTGAGCATTGTGCAGTTTTCCGGATAGTCATCGTATTTTTTCTTTGCCTGATTCACATCATGACTTTTTGAAACATCAGGACTGTTTTTTGTTGCCTGCACAGAGTGGATGGCTCTCTGCTCTTTAAAATCCTGATATTTTTGTTTATGCAGTGCACAACCCATGATATTCAAATTGGATTGTTCCATATCAGAAATATTCACGCTGCGCATTTTATAATCAGCGATTTTCTCTGTATCTATACCCTTTGATTGCACAAAGTACTTTAAGCTTTCAATGGTTGTCATTATTTTCATGATTAATCTCCCTGGATTTATCCATCTGACTGGCTCCATTATCTATATCTCAACAAACCTGGCTATTAGACCTTTTTCCAAACCTAAAACAACCCTTTATAAAAAGGGAAGTAATACTTTGGTATAAATAAAAACGGAAATGGAAGATGAACCGGAACGATCAGAGTTTAACTTTCGAAAATAGTTAACTTTTAATAATAGGAGCGTGAGTGTTCAACCTACTACTTTCGTAGCCCCTGAAGAAAGAAAATGCCAGACAGAAACCTGCCTGGCACAGGGTCTGGAAAATCAACCTTTACTGGCCTGAAGCGCCTGCTCAATATCAGCAATAATATCGTCAATGTGCTCAATGCCAATGGATAACCGGACCATATCTTCAGTGACCCCTGCAGACTCCAGCTCCTGGGGACTTAACTGCCGGTGCGTGGTGGAGGCGGGATGGCAGGCCAGGGACTTGGCATCGCCAATATTCACCAGCCGCAGAATCATTTGCAGTGCATCAATGAATCGAGCACCCGCTTCCTTGCCCCCCTTGATGCCAAAGCTCAGAATGCCGGATGCCTTGCCTCCCGTGATCTTCTCTGCCGTTTCCCGGTATGGGCTGTCTTGCAGTCCCCCATAGTTCACCCAGTTTACCTGGGGATGGTCATTCAGATAAGCGGCCACTTTTTCCGCATTTTCACAGTGGCGCTCCATGCGAAGAGCCAGTGTTTCCAGCCCCTGCATCAGCTGAAAGGCACTCTGGGCCGCCAGAGCCCCCCCGGTATTCCTCAAGGGCACAACCCGGGCCCGGCCAATAAAGGCGGCCTCTCCCAGAGCTTCGGTATAAACCACGCCATGGTAGGACGGGTCTGGCTCATTGAGAATGGGAAAGCGCTCTTTATTCGCCACCCAGTCAAACTTGCCACTGTCCACAATGACTCCGCCTAATGTGGTGCCATGGCCACCTACATACTTGGTCAGGGAATGGACCACAATATCAGCGCCATGATCAATTGGACGACAAAAAACAGGCGTTGCCACGGTGTTGTCCACCACCAGCGGCACACCATGGCGGTGGGCAAGTTCAGCCAGTTTCTGGATATCCACAATATTCCCTGCCGGATTACCAATGGATTCACAGAAAACCGCTCGGGTGTTCTCATCAATCAAGGCTTCCAGGGCTGTGAAATCGTCATGGGAAGCAAAACGCACCTCTATGCCCTGGCGCGGGAAGGTATGGGCAAACAGGTTGTAGGTACCGCCATAGAGCTGACTGGTGGAAACAATGTTACAGCCCGCATCAGCAATGGTCTGGAGCGCATAGGTGATGGCAATCATGCCTGAGGCCACTGTCAGGGCACCAATCCCTCCCTCCAGTGCCGCCAGCCGGGATTCCAGCACCGCATTGGTTGGGTTCATGATCCGCGAATAAATATTGCCTGGTACTTTCAGGTCAAAGAGATCAGCACCGTGCTGGGTATCATCAAAGGTGTAGGACACGGTCTGGTAGATGGGCGTAGTGGCGGCACGGGTGCTTGGGTCACCTTCATAACCGGCGTGGAGTGCGAGGGTTTCCGACTTCATGGCAAAACTCCTGATGACTGGCGGTTTATCATTGTTCTGTGTAGCTGCAAAAGCGCTCCACATCATACACTGAGTTGCTCATAGACAGCCATTCTCCCGGATGACTCCTGTCTTCCAGGCTAGATATAATGCCCTCATGGTCTATCAACTCCGCCCTTATCAGAAAGATGCTGTCAACAGCGTTATCCGACATTTTCGCCACTCCAGCGATCCTGCACTGCTGGTGCTGCCAACCGGCGCAGGCAAAAGCCTGGTTATTTCAGAACTGGGGCGGATTGCCCGTGGGCGAGTGCTGGTGCTGGCCCATGTTAAAGAGCTGGTGGAACAGAATCATGCCAAATACCAGAGTTATGACCTGGAGGCTTCTATCTTCAGTGCCGGGCTGGGCCTTAAAGAGACAAAAAACCAGGTCATCTTTGGCAGTGTGCAGTCCGTGGTCAGAAACCTTGATTCGTTCCAGAGCGGTGCCGATGAACTCCCATTCACCCTGCTGGTCATTGATGAGTGCCATCGGGTATCCATGGAGAAAAACTCCAGCTATCACAAGGTGATTGATCATTTCAGGCAACAGAATCCCAACCTGAAAGTGCTGGGCCTGACCGCCACCCCTTATCGCCTGGGTATGGGCTGGCTCTACCAGTATCGTCATGCCATGAACGGCCATGACAAGGGAACCGTGCGAACCGAAGACCCGCGTTTTTTCAGGAACTGCCTTTTCGAGCTGCCGCTTTCCTATATGGTAAACAACGGCTATCTGACGCCTGCCCGCATCATCGATGCCCCCATTGTATTCTACGACTTCAGTCAGCTGACCCAGGACCGCTTTGGCCGTTACCGCGAAAAAGACCTGAACACCCTGCTGCAGGATAAAACCCGGGCCACTGAACAGATTATCCGGCAAGTCATCAAAGAAGCCGCGGAACGAAAAGGCGTTATGATCTTTGCCTCAACCGTTGACCATGCCCGTGAGATCATGGGCTACCTGCCAGACCAGGAAGCAGCCCTGATTATTGGTGATACACCGGCCAGGGAGCGGGACCGGTTAATCCGGGCATTCAAACAGCAGGAACTGAAGTATCTGGTCAATGTTTCTGTGCTCACCACCGGTTTTGATGCTCCCCATGTGGATTTGATTGCGATTCTCCGCCCCACAGAGTCTGTGAGTCTCTATCAACAAATTGCCGGACGGGGCCTGCGGCTGTCACCGGATAAACAGGATTGCCTGATCATTGATTACGCGGGCAACCGTTTCAGTCTTTTCAGCCCGGAGGTGGGCAGCCCAAAACCGGATTCCCGGGCAGTGCCCGTCACTGTACCCTGCCCGGCCTGCGGCCATGAAAACAGTTTCTGGGGACTGGTGGACAACGATGGAGACCTGATTGAGCACTATGGACGACGCTGTCAGGGTTTTGAAATCATTGAAGACACAAATGCCCATAGTGAAAGAAAAACCGTTCAGTGTGACTTTCGTTATCGATTCAAAGAATGCAACCAGTGCGGTGCCGAAAACGATATTGCTGCCCGAAAATGCCACCAGTGCCAGAAACCCATGGTGGACCCTGACCAAAAACTCAGGGATGCCCTGAACCTGAAAAACTGCATGGTGATCCGCTGCTCCGGCATGGAGATGCAGGCAGACCAGGACAAACAGGGCAGGGCACGAATAAAAGTCATCTATCACGATGAAGACGGTGCCGAGCTGAGTGAGTTCTTCCGGCTGGACACCCCCTCACAGCAAACCGTTTTCTACCATCAGTTTGGCAAGCAGGCATTGGTCAATCGGGCAGAACCCTTCAAGGCCTCATCTGTGGATAATGTTATCCACAACCGGAAAAAATTCCGCAAACCGGACTTTGTCATCGCGCAAAAAGAAAAGCATTACTGGAAAGTGCTGGACAAGCTGTTCGATTATGAAGGGCAATACAGGAAAGCATTTGAACCATGAAAGTCAGTGTCACCTATACCATTACTGGTCAGGCTCAGAACCACATCAACCAGTTGATGGCCAGGCACAGCCCGAAATTTACCGCAGTGATCTGGTCGGCCTCCCTGTCCTGTCTGTTCCTTCCGCTACTGGTGTTCAGGGACAGCCTCAGTACCATTCTGCTATCAGGGCTGTTTGGCTCTGCGTTCATCACCTTCTGGATTCTGCAACTGGCACTCAAATACGCGGTGCTCAAACGGTACAGCCTTCATTATCAGCCCGAACTGGAGCTGGAAACCCGGACCCTTGAGCTTCAGGATTCCGGCCTGCACATCACTTCATCGCTGGTAAAGCCCGCAGCCCAGCCCTATCAGCAGGTAAAAGCGGTCACTGTGGAAGACAACATTATTATCATCAAAGGCAAAAGCGGGTGGATGGAGCTAATCCCCAGGGACCAGGTGACCGAGGGAAACTGTGGGCTGCTGGTCGATGAGTTATGCCGTAAAGCCGGAATCCGGGCAGAGTCCCCCACTTCGGAGAAATAACCCTTTTTAGACCGACTCCCCAGCCAGAAAGCGGGTGATCATTGAGCCCACAGGGTGTCGGTCATCAGGCTGGCCGATCCGGCCAATCACCCGATCCGTCAGCTCAGCTCCAGCCTTATCCCGGATCCGCTCACAGACCGTTATAAAAAAATCATCAGTAAATTCAGGGTGGGACTGCAGGGTCAATATCGAATGGCCCTTTCGGGTAATGGCATGGACACAGAAGTCTGAGCCCGCCACGATCGAGAACCCGTTAGCCGGCTCAATCACCTGATCCTGATGTACTGCCAGAACCTTGAGGACATCGCCAAGACCGAACGCTCCAATCCCGGCTTTCAATGTCACCGGGTAGGCTCCCAGCCCCCAGCCACCGGAATATTGTTCAACCCGGCCACCCAGGGCTGCATGAATCAGCTGATGACCAAAACAGATCCCCAGCAGCGTTGAGCCCGCCTGATCCAGCTCCACCACAAAGGATTTCAACCGCTGAATCCAGTCGAGCGAGTCGTATACCGCGGATTTGCTGCCACTGATTATCCAGGCATCACAGGTGTCAGTTGAAGGGGGGAATTGTTGCTCGTAGCAACGCCAGACAGAGTACTTCCATTGCCCGGGCATGGTTTGCTCCACCATGACCCGATAGTCGTTATCGTAGGTTCCAAAGCGGGGAATGGCTTCAGGAGGATGGTCATCACACAGCAGAATACCCAGGTGTTTCATCTAAACCCTATTCCCTTGAATATGTTCACCCTGATAGGTTAATAAAACCTGGACAGGCTGTCAGCTAGAGAACAGCTGACCAGGCTTTATCCAAAAAGGTACCTGGTATATTTACCGTTACTAAACCATTGTCCCAACGAGCCCAGAACACTGTTGCAAACAGAGCCTACAGTTGAGTTACTCTGAACGTCTCCAGCTGCTTCTACCGGGTCACCACCTTCAGTATTGGAAGCTACTGTATTGGAAAGCTGGTCACCCACTGCCTGCTGCTCATCTTCTACTTGAAGTTCAGAGGGCATATTCTCGATAATTTCAAAAGTCTCCTCATCCCTTACATCCTCTGAGGTCTCCTGCAATTCTGGCGCTACCTCTTCTACTGAGTCTGGAGCAGACTGGGGGGCACTTCGACCGTCATTGTCCTCATCACTATTACCAGCTGAGGTTTCTCGCTGCTCTGCAGTCATCTCTTCTACTGAATCAGGAGCAGCCTGTGAAGCACCTCGGCAATCATCGTCCTCATCATAGAGCATGTCATCCAGGTCAGTTTCCTGGAGCGTTGGCTCCCTGTCTTCCGCTTCAACGGCCTTCCTTAGCTCAACAGCCTCCTTGCTGTCATCTTGCCAAAGGCGGGATCCATTACTGACCAGAACCGTATCCTGATCATCAGGATTATCTTTCAGGTCCATAGTGGTGATATTACGGTTCTGATAATCCTCCGCCTTTTCCACAACATAATCTTTAACCTTTTTTCCCCCAACAACACCACCTCCTCCAGCAGCGCCACCAACGGCCTTACCAATAGCAGGAAAGTAAGGAGCAACATAGCCGTTTACAGCAACCGTAATGCCCCACTGAAAGAATTTGCCCTTAACCACCAGGCTAACCGCTGAACCAACCAGGGAAGGGCCATACGTTACAGCAAGTCCGGCTCCGGCAACGCCACCCAGGCATACACCAGCACCAACAGCACACTTCATTCCAGGACTCATATCCATAACGATGTCTCCCATATTTCTTATTTAAACTCTTTATTCAACCGTTCAGACCCTGACCTTCACGGAAAGTTCAAACATTCTTTCCTTCTATCTGTACCCGCAAAGCCCATACTTCAATAGCCTGGCTGAGAAATCTTCTTTATTTAATGCTTGCTCTTTGGTCAAAGGACTCTATAATGAGAATCATTCTCAACAAGCGCCGATATACCACCCCTGACCGCAAGTCAGGAAACATTCTCAAAACCCACCAACGGAGGTGACTGCCACTGATCAAACATCCAGACCTGACTTAACTGGCTGATGCCAGTGATTCGCAAATCCTCATCATTTACGGCCTGGCTTTCAGGCCGTTTTTTTATCCCTTCTGCCATGGTCTGTGGTTCCAGGGGCTTCCGCTTTTTCTATTGATATGTACTTTAGTCTTATTTTTACCCGGATTGACTGACCAGAGTGTCAGCCGTACTGACACTGCTCCTCCTGCTTACACCGTTACCTTCAAAGCAGAAAATATGGGGCTCACACAGTTTTCTGTAATAAGTAACTAATGATTCGCTTTCGTTCTGGAATAACAAACAACTATTGAAACTTCTAATGGAAATACAGTCTATAAATAACAACCCACCAGTCTATTAATGAGGTTTTGTAATGGTGTATACATTTTTACGATACAGTTTTATTTTTCTTATTCTCTTCACATCCCAGCTGCATGCCAGGTATGAAGATTATGACTCAGAAACCAGGCCAAAAATTTGCTGGAAGAAAGAATCGGAGGGTACTAAAAAAGGAGACATATGTAAGATGTACAAGTATAACAAGCACCTTTTGGGCGTTGTAGAACTAATCAATAATCAACCTGTCTGTCATCGTGAATTTGATTCTGATGACATTAAGTCACCTCAGTTCGAGTTTCTTCATAACATGAATCACTATACGCTTCAAAATGAATTCCCAAGCGTCAGAGAAGAGACATTTATATCAAATTACAACCCCTGCTATCCTGGAAACTGGGATAGACCCATGCCTGAGAAAACTTCGGATTCAGACCCAAGTGACCCCTATAAAGTGTGTTTAAAGCCTGATGAATATGATGGCCATCAAATTGGTCTTCAGGACTCCGCAGCAGTTTGTCATAGCTTGGGAGGAAAAATATACAGAGGTGTGGCTGAATCAGAACAATCCATTAACTGCACAGAAAAGTGTTCATGGGTACCAAAAGGATGTGCATGGGCACGGAGAGGAGTAGTCACTATTAATCACGGAAGGAAGTCTCTTACTGAATGTTTCGATATCGCAATGGGGCGCGGCGATAAATGTGTGTCTCACGATAATTACAGCTGTGGAACGGGTGACAATCTGAACGATGGTGATTGCGCAAACGGAAAAAATCATGCCTATGAATGGGTTTGTGTTAATGTCTGTACTCCAAAATAGATACAGCTCTCAGCCGTCATGAAACGAGTAAATACGGAAAATGATAAGATCTTCAACAACCAGATACGAAAAGGACATTACTGCAATATACAACCACTACATTATAAACAGCATCGCCACCTTCGAAGTCGACCCTGTTGACTCTGAAGAAATGGCCAGGAGAGCCCAAAAAGCGCACCTGTTTCTGGTGGCTGAAGAGCACAATGAAGTGCTTGGCTATGCCTATCTGGCAAAATATCACGCCCGGCAAGCCTACCGTCATACCGCTGAAGCCTCGGTTTATCTCAAACCCGAGGCTCAGGGAAAAGGCCTTGGCCGACAGCTTTATCAGGCACTGTTCGACCAGGCCCCTCAGTATGGCATTCGGGAAATTGTCAGTATTATCGCGCTTCCCAATGAAAGCAGCGAGCAGCTTCACCGGAAAATGGGGTTTAAAAAAGCCGGAGTGCTTGAGCGCAGCGGTTATAAATTTGGTCAGTATATTGATACCGCTTTCTGGCAGTTGTCGTTAGCTTGAACCAGTGTTTGTTGAAAATGGCTGACCTAAGGGTCAGCCTCTCTCTACTTTTCAGTTAATGGTGATGAGTGTCATGGTCATGAGCTCCAAAGGTCATCACGTACTGAAGCGTAACGATGTTGTCGTCGATCGGATGAAAGCCATCGCCCTGTTGATGGGTATACTGCAGGCGCACAACGGACCAATGGGAGTGGCTCCAGGAGACCATCAGCTCGGTTTCTTTCAACTGTTGCCGATGCGGTTCAACGGTGGTCAGGGCCTGCTGCCCTGAGAATTCACCATAACGGATCCCCCCGGCCCATTGAGGGTTAATCTGATAGACACTGCCAAGATACCAGCCATCATGGTAATTTTTCTCCAGTGGTAGCTCAGTGACTTTGTCTGCCCTCAGATACTCCCCGGAAAGGGTCAGGCTGTTACCCCTATCATGCTCACCGGTCCACTTCCAGGCCATGTCCACGCCATAAAGTTGCTTACCTGTATATCGGGCAGTATGGCTGTGGCCATGGTCGTCTTTGTGTATTTCGTGAACATGATCATGACTGTGTTCGTCATCGTGATGGTGCATTGAGGGTAAAGGCGAAAGGCCATTACGGTTTCGAAGATAACTCAGTCCAACCTGCCAGCTGTGGCTCTCTCCAAGATCTCCGCCGATTTTGGTATAACCCGTGAAAACCCCTACTGATTCTGGATTAGCAAGTTCATGAGCCCTCATTTTTCTGCCGCTGAAGGCTTCTGCTCCAATCCTCCAGCGAAGATCTACTGGCATCACCAGCTCAAAGCCAACGCCATCGTCGTAATAGTGTGATCCCAGAAGCGCACGATACACAGCAGGTCGATCCGTAAAAGCGTCCTCATGCACATGCTGACTGTTCAAATACCCCACCCCGGAAAAAAACCGTCCAGCCCTTACTGAAACGCCTGCCGGAAGCGAAAGTGTCTTGATAAAAGCCTCCTCAAGCTCAAACTCAGCTTTATGATCATGCTGGTGCACCACTCCGGTCAATGTTCCATAGAACAGGTCATCAACAGGTGAACGGATGCTTAACTCTGTGTGCCCCAACCCAAACCCTTTGTCCTTTTCACTCAGGGCCTTTGTCCCGGACTGATAATACCCATCCAGTATCAGGCTGAACTCGGGGTCAAACAGACTGTCGGCAAGGGCAATGGAACCAGACAGAGCCAGGGGAAAGGCCAGCAACCCTGAAAGAGAGCGGCCTGTACTTTGTAACATCCATCTTCTGGTTTTACGGCTATTGATCATCGATTTTACCCAGCGTTTCAATGGCTAAGGTAAATTGTTATAGTATAACATTGCACTTTTGCCAGAAGATGAAGTCGGTAACGATCAACACTGTTTCACAGCCCCGGATAAAAGCGGCCCCCCTTTCAGAGCCAATCAGAGAAAGGGGGAGAGAAAGCGATTTGGAAGGAGTCAGGCCGTAAAGCAACCAATCAGACAAGCAGGGTCAGGCAGCCGCTTCACCAGGGATAAGGTGCACATCCCTTTGTGGGAAAGGTATTTCAATACCGGCCTCATCCAGAGCCAATTTGATCTTTTCATGAAGTTCAAAAAAAACATCCCAGTAGTCAACCGACTTAACCCAGGGGCGCACCACAAAATTGACAGAGGAGTCCGCCAGGGCACAAACACCGATGGTCCAGGCAGGACTTTTCAGCACCCTGGCATCGTCTTCAAGGACCTTCTGAACCACTTCCCGTGTTCTCTTTAAATCAGCGGAGTAACTGACTCCTATAGTGAGATCCACTCGCCTCTGTCCCGTACGGGTGTAGTTGATGATGTTGTTACTGAGAATATTGTTGTTTGGCACCACGACCATTTTGTTATCCGGGCTGATCAGTGTTGTGGTGAAAACATGTACCGCTTCAACCTTTCCGGAAACTCCTCCCACCTCCACAAATTCGCCCATTTTCAATGGACGGAAGATGATCAGCAGAACACCGGCAGCAAAATTGGACAGCGACCCTTGCAGTGCCAGCCCTATTGCCAGCCCGGCAGCACCGATAACAGCCACCAGAGAGGCCGTTTGTATCCCAATCCGGCCAAGAGCGGCGGCAATCACAAAGGCCAGAATCAGGTATTTCATCAGATGGCTGACAAAACTGGCGATGATGCCGTCCATATTCCTCTTCAGCATGACCTTTTCCATCGTTCTGCTGATGAGACGGGCAACATAAATCCCGATAACCAATGTCAGTATGGCTGCCACCAGATTGACCGAGTACTCAATAAACAAGCCCTGGTTGTTATGAAGCCAGTGGGCAGACTGATCCAGAATTTCAGTATCCATGGGAACTCCTTGCTGAAAGCAGAAGCTGAACAAGTGGGAAGCAGTAAGGTAAGCAATAGAAAGAAGGGGTTACACCTGGAATTTAGTGGACAGTGATCGCTTTTTCCAACGCGGTTAAAATAGAGGGTTAATGTCCGGAATCAATCATCACAGACCCGGAGTTGATCCATGCCACTGGTATCTCCCCCCCCCTCAGAATGCCCCGCCATTTTGATCTTCAGTCTCATGTTATTGGCCGAGTTGGCATGACGAAGCGCCTGTTCCGCTGAAATCCGACCCGCCTTGAACAGACTGAACACGGCCTGATCTGTGGACTGCATACCCTCTTCTGCAGAGCGCTCCATCAGCTCATTGATTTCATCGATCCGCCCTTTCTTGATCAGCTCTGCCATGGCCGGGGAGTTTAATAGCACTTCATGGGCAGCCCAGACAGAGTCACCCTTTTCTGAAGGAATCAACTGCTGTCCGATGACCGCCCGGATGCTGAGAGACAAATCAAGAAGCACTTCAGAGTGCTGTTCCTGGGGGAAAAAGTGAATGACCCGCTCAAGAGCCTGGTAGGCATTGTTGGCATGGAGGGTTGCGATACACAGGTGCCCTGTCTCGACGAAATCCATGGTGTGCCTCATTACCCTGGGAGAGCGAATCTCTCCAATCACCACCAGATCAGGCGCCTGTCGCAGAGCATTAGCAAGCCCTTCCTCATAGCTGGTGGTATCAAGACCCACTTCACGCTGGGTCACAATGCACCCCTGATGGCTGTGGATAAATTCAATGGGGTCCTCAATGGTGATGATGTGCCCTTTGCCCTGTTGATTCCGATGATTCACCAGAGCGGCCATTGAAGTGCTTTTACCTGAGCCTGCGGCCCCGGTGATCAGGATCAACCCCCGTTCCTGAAGAATCTGGTCACCCAGATGAGCGGGAAGCCCCAGCTCATCCATCGTCGGGATATGGTGGTGGATACGACGAACCACCATCCCTGGCTCGCCTTTCTGGAAAAAAGCACTGACCCGGAAACGTCCCGCCTCCCCATGCTGGAAGGCGTAATTACTCTCCAGACATTGACAGAAAGACTGGTATCGATCACCGCCCATGAGCTTTTGAAGGGCCAGCTGAACCTGCTCGCTGCTTAAAGGGTTGTTGCCGGCAGCCACCAGCTGATTGTTAATCTTCAGGCAGGGGGGATAGCCCACCGTAACAAACAGCTCCGAGCCATTGCGGTCAGCCAGCAGGGACAGGGCTTTATTGATATCCACAGTAAAGAGAGCCTTCTGCATAACACAGGGTTTCAGGACCTCCTACTGTTGTCGGCCCCGTCAGGCCTCCCTTAATGCCAGGCAGATGTCCTCTTCCAGGTCTTCCGGCTTGGTGGTAGGCGCATAACGCCCCATCACTTCACCCTTGCGGTTCAACAGAAACTTGGTGAAATTCCATTTGATTTTCTGGGTACCCAGCAGCCCGGGCGCAGCCGTTTTAAGGTCTTTATACAGCGGTGTAGCTCCCTCTCCATTCACCTCTATTTTTTCAAAAACGGGAAACGTAACACCGTAGTTCTTTTCACAGAAAGCGCCAATTTCACCGCTGTCCCCGGGCTCCTGACGACCAAACTGGTTACAGGGAAATCCCAGAATGACCAGTCCCTGATCTTTGTATCGATTATGGAGATGCTCAAGCCCCTGATATTGAGGCGTAAAACCACACTTACTGGCCGTATTGACAATCAGAACCACCTTGCCCTGGTAATCTCCAAGAGACTGAAGCTGGCCATTGAGCAGTGGCATGGTGTATTTCTGCAGTTCCATCGTATGAACCTCAGCAGCAATTTTTAATTATTGTAAGTACAGATGCCTCATCTGCACGGTGGAAAATCACCTTGAATAACCGTTTGCTTTCCTGTTTTTCTCTCGCTATGAGCATCTGTTTACCATTTTTTCAGACAAGATTTCCAGAAAGCAGCGTTAAACACCCCCTAAAAAAATCACCAGAACGCCACAGCCCAGTGCCAGAAACCTTACCCCTCTCTGCCTGAAAGGACCAATAACACCAGAAGCCATTAAGCCGACGCCCGCCGTCAGTTTAGCCAGAGCCAGTAGCGCCAGCCATGGGTGAGTTGTCAGTTCCAGCAGAGAAGGGTTGGCCACAAACCCCAGAGGAACAACAAACAACCCTATCCCTATCTGCATGGACTTTATCGCCACCGGCAACCAGGGGGTATCCGCAATCCCGGCAGCAATAAACACATTGCCACAGACCGGAGGAGTAATGGTACACAGCAGGGCATACCAGAAAATAAACAGGTGGGCATGCAACTCAGGCAGCCCAAGGCCTGTCAAAGCGGGCGCGGCCACAGAAGAAGCAATCACATAAGCGGCAGTGGTTGGCAGCTCCATCCCAAGCACCAGGCTGGCCATTCCTGTGAGAATCAGGGCAACCCAGAGGTTTCCTCCCGACGCAGAAAAAATCAGCGATGTCAGTTTGATCCCAAGTCCGGTCATATGAAAGACCGCCACAATCAAGCTGGCGCAAAAAAGAATCGCGGCAATCCCCGCCACCTGCCTTGACCCTGCCACAACTCCCTGGGCAAAGCGCTCCCACCAGCCCATTGGCTGCCAACTCCCTTCCGGGTCCATCAGCAACAAAAGCCAGGTGATAACAATGGCCACCACCGCAGCAAACGCGGCGGTGTAACTGGTAAACACCAGCATGTAAAGAATCACTCCAAACGGCAGGACAAAACAGGGAACGGTTTTGACCAGGCCTTGCCACCGTGGCAGCTCATGGGGGGCCAATGGTTTCAGATCAAGCTTGAGGGCAAACAGGTGAACCCCCAGCCATACCGTAATAAAAAACAGCAAAGCAGGAAAAAAAGCCGCCACCATTACATCGGTATACCGAACTCCCAGCAGCTCAGCCATCAGAAAGGCACCGGCTCCCATCACCGGGGGCATGATCTGCCCTCCCGTGGAAGCGGTATTGGCGGAGGCCACACCGGAAATGGTGCCGTATAACGCGGAAGAAACCACTGCCACTTTCGCTTCACCCGCCCGGAAGCGGCCGGCCAACCAGGTAGACAACGCCATAAACCCCTGCCCCGTTGCCCCAGTGCTGATAAAAGCCCCCAGCAAGACAAAGGGAGCAATCACCTCCGCAGAACTGACCATTAACGGGGACCATAGCCCCCCCTCACTGAAAGCCAGTGTTCCCAGAAAGTAATTGAGCGGAAGTCCCCCATGGCCCAGTTGTCCTGGCAGCCAGTGTCCTGACAGGCCATAAAGCAGAGCCAGTGAGGCAATCAGTGGGAGCACCCATCCTATGGTTCTTCGGGCCATTTCCAGAACTACCAGAACCAGAACAGCGGCAACAACATACTGTTCGCTTCCCTCGACCGAACCAAACTGCCGGGTCAACACTGGATAATGAATGACCACATAGGCGGCTGACACCAACCCCAGCAAACCCAACGTGATTGAACCAGCTCCTTGTTTCTGATCCCTGAATCGGTCACTGCCGGGAGCCATCAGAAATACCCATGGCAGGGTCAGCATCAGATGTAATGGCAGAGTCACCAGGCTGGGCAGCAACCCGGCAAACACCAGATAGAGATGAAACCCCACCAATGCAAAACCGGGCAATAGTCGCCATTTCGAGCATGAACAATTGTTCATCAACGCATTGAGGCCGGTATCGTCACACCGGTTTCGTCATAGTATCTCAGGGCTCCCCGGTGCACCCGCGCTCCCATCCTGTTGATCTGCTCTGGTCTGACGGCTTTCCACCAGCTGTTTTTCCCGGCAGCCCCAGACTTCCACTCCCAGAAAGCACGGGTGATCCGGTACGCGGTGTGATCATCCATCTGCGTGGTGACATAGGCTCCCACCGGCGTTCCTACGGTCTCAATATCCTGACTCTGCCCCCGGTAGGTCAGAGCTGGAATGGTGACCGGAGCCGATTCGGAATCCAGTGCCAGAATCCTCTCCCGTTCCCGGGATGTCAGAGACAGCAGCCGAACGGGCGTTACACTGGCCAGTTCACTGATCTGGGGAGAGGGGTATGAAGAACAGCTGATAAATCCATCCACTTTGCGGTTTCTCAGTGCCCCGGAAGCCGCTGAAATTTCTACAGAAACGGTATTGACCTTCTCTTCCAGGCCCAGCGCTTTCAACACGGCTTTAGACCGTTGCTCACAGAAACTGCCAACCCCGCCGGGAATCAGGTTTTTTCCCGCCAACCCAGCCATTGAGCGAATCCCGCTGCGCTCTGAAACCACAAAGTGAACCGTAGTGGAAGGCATTACAAACAGTGATCGAACCGGATCCGTCAAACCACTGCCCTCATAATCCAGGAAAGCGCCCCGCCGGTTTCTGGCTTCGTCAATCAACGTTGGGGGAGAGGTAAACAGAAAGTTGCCGGAACGAACCAGGGCTTCCCTGACATTTTGAATAGAGCCCTGGCTCTCTTCCACCGTCGGCTGGATGGTACCTTCGCTTCTCACCTTTATCACTTCAGACAGTTGCACCATCATTGCATAGTAAGAAGTGGATGCCTTGGCGGACTTCATGGTCAGCCGTACCACATCCGACCGAGCAGTGGTTCCTGCCATGAGGGACAGCAGGGAACAAGCCATTAGAAGCCACCTGAAAAGGCGATAAAAGTGACGCCCCAGCCTCAATATCAGCAGCCCTGTAGAAGCCTTTGACGCAGTCATGAAGTGCCTTGTTAACCTGCAGTATGCGGAGTCGATTAATAAAATAGATGACGCCCACTGACGTCGTTAAAAAACTGTCGATCCAAACCTTGCCAGCCATTATTAGTGTCAAAAAAAGATCAGAAGTTCATCATAATCAAGATAAATAACTGGCTATCACCCCCTTATATTGTTTTGTTCTCAGTTAAGCGAAAAAAACCAGTAATAAATCCTTTTTTCAGTTGTCAGCTTCCTTTCAGACATCTTCACTTTTTATTACTGCCCAACCAACAACACACGTTGGAAGGGCCCATTATTTCTGATGATGAACGGGAGAGAATCATGAAAAAGATCATTTTATCCGTAGCCACCTCTGGCATGCTTTTACTGAGCGCCAGCGCCATGGCAGACCGGGATTATGTCAGCGAAGCCATGAAAAGACACGGTGTAACCTCAACACCAAAAACTCTGTTTTCGGTCATCAGCACACGTTCTTCCATGAATGAAGCTGTGGTTCCGACTATGAGAGAAAAGCGTGCCGCCCACAAAGCAGAATGGATGGAAAGAAAAGGCAGCTAAGCTTTACCCAGTACCCGTGTGGTTCCACTGTGAGCCACACCATTTATTCATTCTCAAGGGGCTTTCTTAGCTTCCCCTCCCGCTTAAACAGAACAAATGTTCAATAAAATCCAGTCAACAAACCGCAGAACCTCTTGGGAAGTTTGTAGTCTAAACTCACAAATCCCTTATCAAGTACCCTAAAGCCATGCAGTTAGTATCCGACTTTCTGGAAGAATTCCGAAGCTGCCTGCTTCAGCTGAACCCTGACCAGCTTCTGGCCATGAACATGCCCGATGACATTACCGGGTGGGGCATTACCCGTGAGGATGACTTCAACAGCCTCGATAGCCTGTATCCCCGGATGCAGCACCGCTGTCAGCTGGTGGAACAGGCCGACATTGAGCTGGAACCGCTGGATGCCTTTGGGAATGGCCATGCAGCTGTGGTTATCTGTCAGTACAAACGCAAGTTAATCCTCAAGAGCGGAAACCGAATTAAAGATGACAATCTTCGATTCAGCTTTTACCTGGTTGAATCCAATGGTGCCCTGAAAATTCGCCATGCCCATTTAAGCAAGCCCTGGCCTGCGGGCCTCGACTGTCCCAGCGATCCCACTCCTGTCCGCTCCGACTTTGGACAGCCTGCCAGCCCCGTTCGACTCAATGAGGCCCAGATGAGACCTTTTATGGAACATTTGCAGAAAAAGGTCGCTTATACCGAATCCACCAATGTGAAGGGGCTTGCCAGCCTTCAACATCATGGTAATAGCAATGTCTTCTGGCCAATGCAGGGGGCAGAGCTGCGGGGCAATGAGCAATATCGCCGGTATCTTGAGCAGCTCAGTGAACAGTACCCGTCCCCTTTTCTAAAATATTATCAACCTGTCGTTTTTCAAAACCACTCCCTGGCCTGCCTTTCCGCTTATGCGGAGGCGGGTTATCAACTCGACGGAGTCCGACATACCCTTTCTCCCATGAGAGTCAGTTACTTTCTCCAGGAACAGGATGGCCAGTGGCTTTGCCGACACAGCCACTGGTCCCTGCCCTTTGGTGAAGGAGCGTTTTGAGTCGGGTTTTGTGTTGTGCTTCACTTCGTTCAGCAACAACCTGCATGGCCTAATGCCCTCCGGTTGAAGGCTGGAGAGTCAAAGGAATACGGCTCTGAAAGTCCTTCATACGAAAGAGTGGAGGGTCTGGAAAATACTGGTTTGTCCAGTTCAGGAGAAGGGTTTCCCATCCCCTCAGGCTGTCGCCGCTGTCCTCGGGCAGTTCTGAGATCAACTTCTGGTGTATCAGGCGCAAAAGAGTGGATGAGTGATGGCCTGTAAGATGCAGGCAGATTCCAATCTTGGCCAGTAGTTCAGAATTCGCCTCCTTGAGAACGAACTCAGGATAATCCCGGAAGTATCGGGGCACCCAGGCCACCAGTGAGTCATTCACAGGCTCCTGGAGAAAATCACTGGCCGCAAGCACCAGATGAGTCATGGCTTTCCATTTATGGTTTAACTGCTCTTTCGGTAATTTTTTATCCAGATGGTCAGGGTATACCCTCTTGAAGGCATCTATATAAAGCCTGCGATAATCACCAAGCCCCACATTCATCAGGGCATACACCTGTTCTGCCTGGTTCGGGGCAAACCGGCGGATAACCTCGGCAGACTGCAGGCCAGGACGAAAATCAAAACCACTGATGACCTTCTCCAACCGGTCACCGGCATTGCCTTTCAGCTCCAGAGAAGAGTAATGGAGGCGATTCAGTTCTGGCAGAACCATAAAACTGTAGAAGACATAGTCCTGAAATAAGCCAAGATCGTCGTCTTTCTTCAGCCATCCCGCATCCAGGGCAGCTTCCTTCCGGAGCCGGTTATTCCTGAGGCTGTGGCTGAATTTCAGCAAGCGGTCAGAGGCAATATACAAGTCTGCAGTGGCGGTGTTCAGCCAGACTTTATTACCCGTAATCCGGTAAAGCATTCTGGCGTATTTCCCCTGCTCATCAAGAGGCGCGGTATACAGAGAGCCTGCCAGACGCTCCATTAACGTATCTGCAACATTCTCATCAACATTTTTAACCGCAGTTTTAACAGCAGCGCTGCCCTGCCCCTCAAAGCCCGGTGTTATCCACAGCAATGAAACAAACACCAGAGCCAGCCCTGCAAACCTGCCCCCCAACCTCTTCATAAACCGCAACCAGATAGTGAACCCTTGCATCAGTTTAGACGGGCTAAACCGATTTCAATGGGGATTCACGACACTCATTTACTGATAGCGCCACCTCTGTGAGTGCTTGAGTAATTTATGGCCACACAGCATATGAACCACCTTCACCGCTGCCGCAGTCAACATAATCAATACCCCCATGGCGGCAGCGGGACCGTTCTGACCCGCGTCTTCCATATTCATTACGGCAACCGAAGCGGGCATGATGTCCGCGGAATAGAGGAACACGACCGCTGACGTTGTTGTCATGGCATTCACAAACAGATAGATGGCTATGTCCATCAGCGCAGGCATGCAAACCGGCAACGACACTTTCAGAAAGGCTTTGTACTGGGGAATTTTTAATGACGCGGCTACCGACTCAACTTCCGCAGGTAACTTTTTCAAAGCCGCCTGGGCGGTCAGATGCCCAACGGTAAAATAGTGAGCAACGGTGTTCATTACCAGCAGAGCCATGGTGCCATAGAACACTCCCAACGGATTCCCCGGAAGATTAAAGAAGAAGATGTAGCCAAGCCCCAGCACCATCCCCGGAACCGCCACGGGCAACATGGCCATTGCCTGAATACCGCCTCTCAGCCAGGCGGGCATTCTGGTTTTTTCAACGTTATAGGCTGCGACAAAAATAATCATCGTACCGACAATGGCCGTACCAAAAGCCAGTTTGACGGAGTTGAAAAAGGGAGCCCAGCCCTGGGCGCTGAACGCTTCAAAATCGTAGTTCTGCAGAGACAGCTCCAGGTTCCATGGCCAGAAAGTGACCAGAGACCCATAAACCGCCATACCAATGATGGACAGGATCGCCAGAATAATCAGGCTGCAGACCACCAGGAAAATACCGTCTCTCAGGGGACTGGGGTCCGGCTGATAAGTCACGGAACGGGAGCCAAACAACTCTTTCTGTTTTTTCTGAACCCTGCGGTCCACCATAAAAGCAAGAATGGCAGGCACCAGTAACAGCACGCTGGTGACCGCCCCCATGGCAAAGTTCTGCTGTCCCACCACCTGCTTGTAGATATCCGTTGCCAGTACATTGTATTGCCCACCAATCACCTTGGGCACACCAAAGTCCGTCACCACCAGCGTAAACACTACGGCCGTCGTACTGATCAGCCCGAACTTTGCGGCGGGCAGAGTCACCGTCATAAAGGTACGCAGTGCCGATGACCTCATCACCCTGGCCGCTTCATAGAGCCTGGCATCCGACGTAGAAAGGGCCGTGTTGAGAATCAGCAGGGCATGGGGAAACGTCCAGAACACCAGGCCGATGACAATACCGGTGACCCCATAGATGGAATGCCCCATGAGCAGGTCCCTGGCAACCCCCTGATTACCGAACAGGTAAATCATACTGATCGCCGGTAACAGCGAAGGGGCAAGAATCGGCAACATACCCAGCACTTTAAAGAAGGGCTTGAAGGGCATACAGGTCCGGGTAAGGCCATAGGCAAACAGAAAAGCCAGCGACACCACCAGTGCAGTCACCACTGCACCAACAGTCAGTGTGTTGGTAATGGACTGGGTCAGTGCGGCACTGCCCAGATACTCCATAAAATTGGTCAGGCCGATATACTGCCCTTTATCATTCTGAACACTTCTTGCCAGCATCGCCAATAAGGGCAACAGCAGGGTACCAATGAGATAAAGAAAAACGGCGCCAACGCTGACACCCAGCACCCACTTTTCCGGCTTGAATGCCAGCCGGAACAAGGGCTTCTCAGACTGAATGGTGCTGACACTGGAGGTTGTTATTGTCATGGTCAGTCCCCTTTATTCCGCTGGAAAAACATGTATGTGCTGTTCCTGAATCACCAGCCTGGACTCACAACCAGGGTGCAGCCCAAGACCGGCCAGCTGATGAACAGGGACGTCCACCTTAATGGGCTTCCGGGTTTGCCAGCCCAGAGGCGTGCACTGGGCACGGACAAAGGTCCCCTGAAACTCCATGTTTTCAATCTGGACAGGGAGCTCTGTGGCCCCCTGGCCAAACGCCAGGTCTTCCGGACGAATACCCAGTAGCACCCTGCCGCTGCGGCTTTTTTGTGGTGCCAGGGCCAGAGGCTGATTTCCCAGTAGCGTCTGGTTGTGATCCGTCACGGTTCCGTCCATAAAGTTCATGGAACCCACAAACTCCGCCACAAAACGGGACGTCGGATGCTGGTATATCTCTCTGGGGGACCCCACCTGCTCAATACGACCATGGTTCATCACCACAATGCGATCGGCCATGGCCATGGCTTCCTCCTGATCGTGGGTGACCATAATCGTGGTAATACCCAGGCGTTTCTGCAGGGAACGAATGGTTTCCCTCAACCGGACTCGGACTTTAGCGTCCAGGGCTGAGAGCGGCTCATCCAGCAATAACAGCCCTGGAGAAAGAGCCAAAGCCCTGGCCAGGGCAACCCTCTGCTGCTGGCCACCGGACAGCTGGTTGGGAAATTTATGACCGGCCTCCTCCAACCCGATGGTTTCCAGCCATTCCTTCACCACTGAGTGGACTTCCTGGCGTGACCGCCCCTGGTTTTCCAGGCCAAAAGCAATGTTGCCAAACACCGTCAGATTGGGAAACAGGGCATAGGACTGAAAGACAATGCCAAAGTCCCTTTGCTCCGGTGGCAGATGCGTACAATTGACCCCGTTTTGCCAGATCTCTCCCTGATCACTGCCTTCAAGGCCAGCAACCAGCCTCAGTAGCGTGGTTTTACCGCACCCGGAAGGGCCAAGAAAGCAGATAAACTCCCCCTTCTCAATGGCAAGAGAGATGTCTTCAAGGGCCGTAAATGATCCGAACTGCTTACCCAACTGACGGATAGAGAGAAAAGCTGACATAGACGGAGGGGTCCTTTTTCACCGGGATGTTTTAACGGGGACAGTTCAGGCTGTACGACTGACAGAGGCAGTGGGATTCTCTGTCAGGGTCATCAAAAGACGACCCTGACCACCCAATCAGGATTTTGGCTCAGACTTATGATCGAAGCGCTCAGACCACTCCTTCAGCACCGCCTTTCGGCCCGTGGCCATGGCGCCGAAATCCATGGAGACCATGGCGCTTTCCACATCGGGATAGTTGGGAACCGGCTTGTGGATATCCTTGTGGCCCACCACCGCATAAGCCTGGGCATATTGCTCATTGGCTTTTGCCGTCAAACTCCAGTTAACCAGTGTTCTGGCCGCTTTCTCTCTGGGGGTTCCCTTTACGAGACCCACGGACTCAACATCCCAGCCAATGCCACCTTCAGGCATGATCAGAGCCAGAGGCGCACCCTTGCTTTTCAGCTGGGCACCGCGAATTGCCTGGGAAATACCAATGGCAACCTCTCCCATGGCGGCCTGGACACAGGGCTTGGAACCAGAATGGGTATAGTGGGCAATGTTCTTGTTCAGTCCGGTCATGTAGTCCCAGGCTTTCTCTTCACCCATGCTTTGCAACCAGGCAGACACCTGCATATAACCGGTACCCGAGGAGGCCGGGTTGGGCATGGCAATATGACCTTGATACACCGGCTTTAACAGGTCCTGCCAGGATTTGGGTTTGGGCAGGTTTTTGGCTTTGGCCACCGCCTCGTTGTAACAGACCACATTGAAAAATGCCTGGTTGCCAAACCAGGCCTTTCCAGCTTCCGGGTCTACCAGCTCTGCCTTGATTTCACTCAGACCTTCTGGCTTATAGGCTGCCAGAACTCCTTCCTTTTTCAGCAATGCCATACTGGAACCCGCCAGCCCCCATACGACATCAGCCCGGTTATTATTTTTTTCCGCCAGCAGCTTGGCGGTCATAACGCCCGTGGAGTCCCGGACCCACTTGATGCGAATATCCGGGTGCTCCGCTTCAAAGGCTTTTTTGTAGCGGGCCAGCAGGTCCGACTCAAAAGCGGTATACACGGTCAGCTCTTCGGGAGCCGCATTGGCACCCATGCTGATAATGGAGGTGACTGCCAGCGCCAGTGCACTCCGTGCAGGGAATAAGCCTTTAGCAGATAAAAAGCGTTGCCTGTTCATGGTCAAAGATCCTCAGACCGGTGGTAGCCAAAATCTGGTACAGACCAGATGGGTTACAAGGATCGTAGAAAGATTAGATGACCATGGTGTGACAGCTTTTTTGCAGAATTATGAAATTAACAGGCAAAACTATTCGCTTCGAGGTTAAAACTTCTAAGATATATCCTCAATACTGTACAACAATTAATCACCCTCCATTTTATGTTTCATCCCTGCTATGGTGACGATGATGAGGTTACTTATAATAAAATTATTCTTTTTTATGCTTCTTTCTTTTAGTTCATTACTATACAGCGGCTTTTCGTACTATGGAGTAAGAGATCGGGCAGTAAAAAATGGTAAATATGTTGGATCAGTAATATGCGACGACGAGCTACATACAGCCACTGTATTCATTTACCTTCAAAGACATCAAGGCCTCTACCCAGGCATTTTAAAAATAACTGCAACCCGGTTCCAACCAAGCAACCTGATTGAAATTGAATGGTTTGATGTCGGTAATGTTATAACCATAAATGATCCACGTGCTGACCCAAACAAACCATCACATCCACATTCAATCGTTACTCCAGAAATTCTTAATTATATGGTAACTAACACTGGAGGAAAGGTTAACTTCCATTACCCGCAGGCATCCGAACAACGAACACACAATTTAATCAAGCGTTACGATGATGAATTCAGGAAAAATCAAATACTTCATGGAACTGCAAAAATTGCACTTTATAGAAACCAGTGGGTTCAACAAATATTTCTGGGGAGATTTACATTAATACCAGTCTATGCCCATAACCTCAGAACACATACAACCCATGAACAGCTAACCACACACAACTTGCGAAAACTGCTGGAAGGGCTACTCATTTTACTCAATTTTGAAAGTGCACTCCCCGTGTATCAAAACATTCTTGAACATCATCAATCCAACGTTTTCACTCATCACTCAAGATACAAGCCAGAGCCAATGGCCAGTGCACCCCAGCCTTGTTTATCATATCCCATGCCTGAAGTTCATAACCCTCTTGAAACCGTACAGGAAGGAATACTAATTCATAATCATTCAGGTACTTATATCCAATTACCCCAGGGAATTGTTCCAGTTCAATACCTGGTCGGACAACCACTGTTCTTTGCACCTCCCCCGCCAAACTGCAAACCCTTCCAGGATCCTCCATATCACCCCCCCTATGGAGAAGGCGGAGGGGCTGGTAGCAGTGCTGGAATGAGTTATTAATAGTTTCTGATGACTATACCCGTGGGTCCATAGAGTTATCGGGTCTCAGCCGTGATCACCACTGCATCCTGTCGCCAGTACTCAAAATCGCAGTCAATCACCCGGCTCTTCTGATCCAGATTGACCCGGGTCACCAGCAGGCCTGAACTGCCCGGCGTCACTTTCAGGTGCTGTGCTGAGTCCCCATGAAGGCCAACCGGATAGAGTTGAAACCGGACATGGCGGTACTCCATTGCGTAGTTTTCACGGTAAATATCTGAGAGCGACCGCTCAAGGTCCTGCTCCAGCAGCCCGGGAAACCCTTCCGGGTTAATGTAGTTTTCTACATACAACACCGTTCGGGCATCCACGGAACGGAGCCGCTGCAATCGATAAACCGGGGTAAGAGGCTGCAGCCCCAGCATCCTCTGTACTTTAGCGATTGCCGGAACCTGTGACGCCTTTAACAGCCGGGTTTCAGGTGTCCGCCCCTGGTCAGTCACCATGGTATGGAAGTTGACGTTTCTGGTCGGGTCATAGACCAGCCTTTCGGGAGAAACAAACCAGCCCCTCCGGTCTTCCCGATAAACCAGACCATCCGCCTCCAGAGAAGACAAAGCCTCTCTGAGGGTCACCCGGGTGGTGCCAAAACGTTCACTGAGCAGGCGCTCAGAAGGAAGCCTTACACCCGGCTGAAGCCCGCCTTTGTCGATCTGCTCACACAGCGCCTGTCGGATCAGTTGATACTGGTTGCTTCCATGGTCCATATTCATTCTCAATAAGCTCTTAATGAGCAACAGGGGACAGCTGGATTCTGAGGGGAGGCCACCTGGAGTTCAAGGCAGGTAACCTTATTACCGGGATTCCAGGCTTCGATCACCAATATCCAGAGCTTCATCAATACCGGCAATGACCCAATCAAGCTCCTCACGGGTCACCACCAGGGGAGGCACTACCCAGACCCCAAACTTATCCCCGGGAACATAGATGTTCTTCTCATGGAAAAGAAAGTCGGCGATCTCTTTTACGACGGTCGTTGAATATTTCTCAGTATGCTTCCTGAGTGGCTCCCGGGTTTTTCGATCAGCCACCAGCTCCAGGGTCCAGAACAACCCCAGCCCTCGAACATCGCCAACACAGGGGTGCTTGTCTTTCAGCCGGTGCAGGCGCTCACCCAGATAATCACCCAGCTCCCGGGTTCGCTCCAGCAGCCCCTCATCATGGAGCACACGAATACTCTCAAGGGCCCCGGCGGCAGCCAGAGTATGACCGGAAAAGCTCTGGCCATGGCCAAAAATCTGCTCATCGAAAGCGCCACTGATTTTTTCCGAAAAAATGGTCGCCGCCAACGGTGCATACACCCCCAGGGCTTTTCCCATAACAATGATGTCCGGCTCAATATCATAGTGCTCAAAGGCAAAAAACCGTCCTGTCCGTCCCATCCCGGTCATGGTTTCATCCACAATCAGCAGAATGCCCCACTGGTCACAGAGCGCCCTCAGCTTTTTCATATAGCCGGGTGGAGGAGGGATGATGCCATTGCTGCCCACCACCGTTTCCACCAGCATGGCCGCCACCTTATTGGAGCCACCTTCCTGCTCAATCAGGTAATTCAGATAATTGATATTGCGATCGACGCCTTCCGCCCCCTCCCCAAACAGGTTCCGGTATTCATCCGCATCCGGAGCAAACACCACGCCGGGAACCGATAAAGGTTCCATAAACCAGCGCCTGGGATCTCCCGATACCGAAGCCGCACCGGATGTTGATCCATGCCAGGAACGGTACCGGGAAATAATTTTGTAGGGAAAAGGGTACTGCATGGGGGCATCCACATGGGCTCCGGACGCTCCCATAACTTCGTTGTACTTGTACATCCTTGCCGCTTTGATCGCCGCCTCTACCGCAGCGGCCCCACTCTGGCTGAAGTAGACCTTGCGATTGGAGCTGCCCGGTGCCAGTTCAGCCAGAGTCCGAGCCAGTTCGGCCGTGGGTTCAGTGGCAAAGTCGTCGGTCACATACACGACTTTCTCCATCTGTTTCTGCATGGCTTTCATCACTCTGGGATGACGAAAACCCAGGTTGATGCATTCATGGGCACTTCTCAGATCAAAAATACGCCGCCCATCGGTGGTCTCAATCCAGCAGCCTTCCGTTTGTTTCACCGGCAGTGGCTGATAATCGCCCTGACGACTCCAGCACTGCATGAAATGCCGCTTCTGCACCTCGGCAAATGATCCCATTCTGTGGACTCCTGAACATCAGACAAAATTGGTATAGACCGGTTTATCCACAGATTGTATTCACAGTCTGATGACCATTTTGTGACAAAGCACTGCGAAACCAGCGTGAGCCAAACACACGACGCTCCTTCAATATGAATTTTTTATGAAGATTGAATGGGCTGTATTTACAGGGCGGCCTCCCCATTTCATGATCCGGAAACTGGTCTATACCAAAACGGCTGCAACCCGACACGATCATCAAGAGGAACAGGCATGAAAGCCACAGATAACCCCTATCTGTTACTGACTCCCGGTCCATTATCCACTTCCCGCACCGTGCGGGAATCCATGCTGAGGGACTGGTGCACCTGGGATGATGACTACAACCAGGGCATCGTGGAAAAAATTCGCTCTACCCTGGTTTCCCTGGCCACTGACACCCCCGGCTATAGCTCGGTTCTGATGCAGGGCAGTGGTACCGCTGCCGTGGAAGCCACCCTGGGTACGGTGATCGGCAACAATGACCGGCTGCTGGTGATCAATAACGGCGCCTACGGGGCCCGCATGGCGGAAATCGCCGGATATCTGAACATTGATCACCAGGTGTTGAACTACCGGGAAACCCAGTCTCCCACAGCAGAAGACATTGACCGGGTTCTGGCAACCCATCAGGACATCACCCATGTGGCCATGGTCCACTGCGAAACCACAACGGGCATGCTCAATCCCCTGGAAGCCATCGCCCCGGTGGTTAAACAACACCAGCGGCAACTAATCATTGATGCCATGAGCAGTTTTGGGGGCATCCCCATGGACATTGGCAAACTGGGCATCGACTATCTGGTCAGCTCCGCCAACAAATGTTTTCAGGGAGTGCCGGGCTTCGGGCTGGTCATTGCCCGTGAGGAGCAGCTTGCCCAGTGCCAGAACCAGGCCCGATCCCTCTCCCTGGATCTCTATGCCCAATGGCGCTGCATGGAGATCAACCATGGAAAATGGCGGTTCACCTCCCCCACCCATACGGTCAGAGCCTTCTATCAGGCACTGGAAGAGCTGCATCAGGAAGGCGGGGTCTCCGCCCGGCACCAGCGCTACCTCAATAACCAGAAGCGTCTGGTTCAGGGGCTGGAGGAACTGGGCTTCCAGTGCCTTCTTCCCCGGAAACTCCACTCTCCCTTTATCACCTCCTTTTATTCACCGGATCATCCGGATTACGACTTCAAGCGGTTCTATCAGAAACTGAAACAACAGGGCTTTGTGATCTATCCCGGCAAGGTGTCCGATGCCGATTGTTTTCGCATCGGCACCATCGGCGAGGTCTATGCCAGTGATATTGCCCACCTGATCCAGGCCATTGCCAGCAGTATGTACTGGGAGAACCCATCCCATGATCAATAAACTGAACACGGAAGGGGACATCAACATCACCGAAGCCCGTGCCCGCTGGAAAGCCAGTCTGGATCACCAGCCTACCCTGGAGTGGCTGGAAGAAGACGCCCGTTGTTTTCTCCATCAGTCCATGTCCACTCCCTGCCTGGATGTTCTGACCGCTGCAGAAGGTATTTATATTGAAGGCGCCCGTGGCAAACGGTACATGGACTTTCACGGCAACAATGTTCACCAGCTCGGTTACGGCCACCCTTACGTGGTCCAGCGAATCCGGGAACAACTGGACACCCTGCCGTTCTCCCCAAGGCGATTCACCAACCCCACGGCCATTGACTGCGCCCACAAACTGGCCAGCCTGTGCCCGGACGACCTGAACCGGGTGCTGTTTGCCCCGGGCGGCACATCGGTGATTGGCATGGCGTTAAAGCTGGCCAGAGTGGTCACCGGCAACCATAAAGTGGTGTCTCTCTGGGACTCCTTTCATGGCGCTTCCCTGGATGCCATTGGCGTCGGCGGCGAGGCCTGTTTCCGGGAAGGGATGGGGCCCCTGACACCCGGCGTTGAACGTATTCCGCCACCGGTCCGTTACGGGGGGGTATGGCCAAAAGACGACGGCTCCGATGTTCACTATGCGGACTATCTGGAGTACGTCATTGAAAAAGAAGGGGGCGTCGGGGCGTTTATTGCCGAAACCGTCCGCAATACCGACGTTCAGGTGCCCAGTAAAGCGTACTGGCAGAGAATCCGTGATATCTGCGACCGTCACAATGTACTGCTGATCATTGATGAAATCCCCAACGGCATGGGACGCAGCGGTGAGTGGTTTACCTTCCAACGCTACGACATTACCCCCGATATCCTCTGCATCGGCAAAGGGCTGGGGGGAGGCGTGGTGCCCATGGCCGCCATGATCACCCGGGACCGGTTTAACGTCGCGTCGTCCATTTCCCTTGGGCACTACACCCACGAAAAAAGCCCTGTAGGCTGTGCCGCAGCCCTGGCCACCATGGAAGTGATTGAGCAGGAACAACTGCTGCAGAAAGTAAAAGACGATGAACGCTTTATGCGGGATCGCCTGCACACCCTGAAAAAACGCTACCCATTAATCGGGGATGTCCGGGGCATAGGGCTGCTATGGGGCATTGAGCTGGTGACCTGTGGGGACCAAATGCCCACAGCAAATAAAGAATACAGGGCCTGCCATGAGGCGGAACAGGTGCTTTACCACTGCCTCAATGCCGGGCTCAGCTTTAAAGTATCCCAGGGCAATGTGCTCCAGTTGAGCCCTCCCCTGACCATTAACAGAAACGACCTGGAAAACGCCCTGAACATCCTGGAACAGGGCATCTCCCACATCAGCAAAGGCATGCAACCATGAACCAGAACCCTCGCATCGAAGCCGTGATTCTCGACTGGGCAGGCACCGTCGTAGATTTTGGCTCCTGGGCACCCACCTCCATATTTGTTGAGGCCTTCCGGCAAGCCTACGGTTTTGAGGTTTCCCTGGCTGAAGCAAGAGCCCCCATGGGACTGGGTAAATGGGATCACATCAAAACCCTGGGAAACCTTCCCGAAGTGGCAGAACGGTGGCAGGCACAGTTTGGGCAACCCATGACCGATGGGGAAGTGGACGCGACTTACCAGACCTTTATGCCCCTTCAGAAAGCCAAAGTGGCGGAATATTCCGACCCCATTCCCGGGGCTCTGGAGACCATTCACCAGCTGCGCAGCCAGGGCATCAAAATCGGATCCTGTTCCGGCTACCCCAGAGAAGTTATGGAGATTCTGGCACCCGCCGCCGCCGTTAAAGGCTATTGCCCGGACGCCATTGTTGCCAGCGATGATCTGAAAGCCGGCGCCCGGCCAGGACCCTGGATGGCGCTGCAGAACGTCATTGAGCTGAGCGTTGGCTCAGTCCACCACTGCCTCAAAGTAGACGACTCAGCTCCAGGCATCACCGAAGGGCTGAACGCGGGCATGTGGTCCGTTGGGCTGGCGCTATCAGGAAATGAAGCCGGCCTGACCCTGGCGGAATACCAGGAGGCTTCAGAGTCATTGAAATCTGAAAAAAGAAGGATCGCCACCGACAAACTAACGACAGCGGGTGCCCATTATGTGGTGGATACCCTTGTTGAACTGCCTGAAGTGATCATAGACATTGAACAGCGCCTGCTGAAGGGAGAAAAGCCCTGAGTCAGAGAGTTGAACATTAAGCCCCTGTCGTTCTGCTGTTGGCCAGAATGCTCTCCATTGGCCAGCAGCATCGCCTCTCTACAAACACTGCGTATGCTCGTTATGCGCTCCCTATCTGCAGCCCCTGGGCGGTGAGGCAGGTCAATATAATGTCAATTTTCAGTATGGTACGATAGCTCAGCTTTATGCAGAAGATCGCAGTGTATACAAATGATCCACCCTTCCTGAGTAGTCTTGAAAATGGTCGGCCGTGCGGTAGCGTGTGTGGTTTTTTTTGAAGTTCTGACTCAGCCATTAACTGCTTACTATAAAAGTGGGTGTCGTTTTTTTGCTTTTTTCTGTTATTGCTTGCATATCCATTTTCGCAACCGCTAACAATGAGTAATATTGAAAATATATTATGCAAAATGGTAGAATTTTCTTTTACATCAAGCAGTTATAATGCATGTAAATTTCGTAATATATCTCATTTTGAGTTAATAATGCCGGCATTAGAGGGATATCTCTTAATCTGAGTTTTTTGGCCCCTAATATTCAATATTACTCGGTTTGAGATCTAATAGCTGTTAGCCTTTATGAAAGTTAAGTTCAAAATTTTACGCTATATAAATGTATTCTTAACAGCAACGCTACCATTCTTGTGTGCAGCGGTATTCACTTTGCCGAATCTACTGATGGGCGGGCATTGGGGGGAACTAAATTGGCTAATGCAACCATTAGCGGCACTATCATTAGTTTTGGCTCCTATTACATGGTCAATATTTGTTCTCATGGGTATAAGCTGGGCTCATGACAAAAAGCTTCATAAATCAATTCCTATTATGGGGCTGGCAATTGGGCCTATAAGTGCACTACCTTGGGTTAGCTTTTTAATTCCAGTAATATTTCTTTTACCAGCTATTGTCCTGGCTGTTCGTCTTGTAAACTTTCATCTAGGTAGGTAAGTAAATGAACCAAAAGGCTAACAAGCGCCTGCAATCTGACCTCCGGCCACTGTCACCTTTTGTGCAAAACCCCGCACAAAAGGCGCCATTGGCCTCCGGCAGTTGAGGCGGGCGTTATACGCAGGAGTTACCCACGAATTGTGGACACCCCGCTAAGTTAGATTACAGTCTAACTGGGAGGTGTATCATGAGCCGATATAGAAACCCTGCTTATACCGAAGAGTTCCGAAAAGAAGCTGTTCGTCTGGCAGGCTTACCAGACCACAAAGCTTCTGCTGTTGCTGAACAGCTCGGTATCAGCGTACAGCAGATCTACAATTGG
>NZ_JBLYZI010000038.1:0-47163 GCF_057680865.1 Endozoicomonas sp. Z74 | reverse complement strand
GGCCTCCAGGGGAATCCAGACTCAGCGTCAGCCTTTTTTGACAGGTCCCGACATGCCTGCAAAAGTCTTTCTTGATTCTGAATCCCCCTGGCAGGCCAGAGTGCCGCAGGCCTTGTTCGCACCTTCCTTAGACAGAACCTGCCCAGACGATATTACTAAACAGGTGTATAACTGACTTCATGTCCTGACCAGCCGGAAGCGCGTTTTTTTTTATATTTCAATACGCAGTAAACTGCCAGAATACTGATCCCGGCGATGACAACCAGGCCTGTCACGGCTACCAGAATCTCGGGTATCGATGATGGGAGTGTTGAGTGCTGTTTTAAATGAGAACCTGCAGACTCTGGCGCAGAGTCATACCCCAAATTTGCAATCTTATGCTGTGCTTCAGGAGACAAGAGAAAATCAGCAAAACGCTTTGCTTCCTCAGGGTGATCACTGCTCTTCAAAATGACCATTTGTTGCTTGAGGGGGGTATACAGCTCTTGGGGAACCTCCGTGAAGTGAGTGGCTTCCACATCGCCGTGCAGATGACTGGAGCCCCCATCGTCAGTTGAATCTGCCAGTAATAATGAGAGAGCAACGAAACCCACGGTTGCGTTACCGGTGTTGACGGTATTCCAGGCATCATGAACGTGAGGGCTGGTTTTTATAAGTCCTTGTTCGTACAAGGTGTCATAGACATGCAGTGCTTTCATGGCTTCAACGGCTCTCTGGCCGTACGGGGCTTTCTCAGGGTCTGCAATGATCGTGGCAGGCAGGTGCTCGGTCAGGTAGGTTTGGATTTGTCGGCAATCTATGTGTTCGGGTTGTTGGTGCCATAGCACCAGTTTTCCCTGAGCATAGGTTTTCCGGGAGTTATCAACGATAAGTCCATCCTTTTCAAGCTGCTCAGGTTGAGTGTTATCCGCAGAAAGAAACAGGTCGAAGTTCTGGCCGTTATCGGAAACTTGTATGGCTAACTCGGAAGAGGCACCTGTAACGATTTCTATGCCAATGTCCGAGTGCTTTGTTTGGTAGTCTTTGGCGAGGGTTTCCAAAGGGTGGTGAAAATTGGCTGCAACAGCTATTTTTAAGTCCGAAGCGTGAATATTCAGGCAGATCAGGAAAAGTAAGGGGTAAAGCAGAGTAATCGCTGGAACGGCCTTTACAGCCCGAATTGATACGCACAAGAGAGGTCGTATCAAGGACTGTAAAGGGGGCGTTATGTTGTAAACAAAGCAGCTTGCCATTTGTATAGGGGGGTTAAGAAGCAAAAGCATCATTATAGATACTGTGACGGAGTGTCACGGCTGATCGTCCTGCCAGGCCTGTAAGCTCTTCTATACTCTCTTTTCTTATCTGAATTTTCAGGATCAACACAATAATGACAACAGGATGGCGCTTCAGCATGCTGGCAGGATCCGAATGTCTGTTCTGACCCCTTTTCTTTTGATCAATACCTCTTGTAAAAACAACCCGCCCTGGAGTCAGGGGCTTGTCGCTCCTGCTGTGCTTTGCCTGGTGCTGTCTGGTTTTGCCATTGCTGGCGAGTCCCGGGACGTGGTTGAGCACTCTTTTGACGGGGATTTTGATATACATGTCCGGGAGCCTCCACCGGTTCCGATATTTGAGTCGACGGTTTCTGGAGCGTCCTCCCCCCAGCCAACCCGTGATGCCGGAGAGCAGTTGCGTCATGTCAACGGGCTCTCTTCCGGGCGGAAAGGCGGAAAAGGGTTCGAGCCGGTGATCCGGGGTCAACAGCAGGGACAACTGAATGTGCTTCTGGGAGAGGCCCATGTGGCTGGTGCCTGCCCGGGGCGGATGGATCCTCCTACGGGGTATGCTTCCGCGGGATACGACAAGGTTCGCGTGATCAAAGGTTATGACTCTGTCTTGAATGGCCCGGGGGGGAGCGGGGGCACTCTGCTGTTCGAGCGGGACGATCCAGATTTTCAGGGGCGAAGTTATACCGGTCGTATGGGGGGGGACCTTCAGTCAAACAGCCACAGCAAAGGCGCCCAGGCAGATATAGCTCTTGGATCCGATGCTCGGTATGTGCGTCTCTATGGTGACTACCGGGATGTGGGAAACTATCAGGATGGGGACGGTCAGACCGTCAGCTCGGCGTTCCGGTCCCTCAATGGTGGTGTGTTACTGACGGGTGACGTCTCTGAGTTTACCCGTATGGAAGCGAATCTTGAACTCACTCGTGACCGGGATATTTTGTACGCCGGAAGTGGTATGGATGCGCCCCTGGCCGATGCCAGTATCTGGCGCTTCAAGGTTCAGCACGAAGCTCCGGTAGGGATTCTGGATGAGCAGGCGCTCAATCTCTATTTTTCAGAGGTGACTCATCAAATGGATAACTACACCGTCAGGCTGAGAAAGCCCGGTAATCCCAATGGCATGAGAACACCCTCTGACTCAAAAGTCGTCGGGGGGCGTTGGGTGGGAACGGTGTTTCTTGAGCGGGCTGAGTGGCATATCGGCTTTGATGCCCGTGGCAGCCGACAGAATGCCGAGCGCTTTCAGGTCAACCGGGCCACTCAGGCACAAACGCTGAAATCGGCCGTCTGGCCGGGGGTGGAACTGCGCCAGTGGGGCCTGTTCTCTGAGCTGGATTATCGGTTCTCGGCAGTGGACCGGGTTCGGGTGGGAGGGCGTTATGATGATCTGGATGCGAAAGCCACAAAAGCCCATGTGTCCACGTTGGGCAATGACAGTCCGGATGCATTGTATAAAAAGTATTATGGAACCGATGCCCGTTCTGCCCGGGATCACAATGTCAGTGCCCTGATCAGCTGGCAGCATGGGTTGGGTGATGCCACCTCTGGATACCGTCAGTACCTGGAGTTCCGGGGAAGCCGCAGTGTCCGTTCTGCGGATGCTACTGAACGCTTCATTGCTTCTCGCGGGTCCTGTTGTCACGGCAGTGATGATTGGGTGGGAAACCCTCTGATCAAACCGGAGAAGCATTATCAACTGGATGCTGGCTACCATTTTCAAAAAGGGAGGGCGCAGTTATCCACCGTTGTTTATCTGGATGAGGTATCTGACTATATCATCCGTTATTACTCAGCTTCGGGAGCGTTGCTCTATCGAAATACCGGTGCACGAATCTACGGAGCCGACCTTGAAGTGCAATACCCGCTGGGGCGCTTCAAACCTTCTGGTTCACTGAGCTGGACCCGGGGAGTCAATCGTGACCCCTCAGGCCCGGATGATGAAAATCTGCCCCAGATTCCCGCGCTTCTGGCCAGGTTTGCACTGGAGTATGAGTCAGGCAGCTGGCGGTTGGGAGGGCGCTGCGAGCTGGCGGCCAGCCAGGATAAAGTGAATCTGGCCAGTGGTCAGGACCAGGGTGAAAGCCCCGGCTTCGATGTATGGCACCTGTACGGGGCCTGGCAGTTGACGCCAGAGGTGCGTCTTCAGGGGGGAGTGGATAATCTGTTTGACCAAACCTATGCCTGGCATGTCAGCAGGGGGAATGTCGATCCTTTGAGTCCTGGTGCGGTCAGGGTCAACGAGCCGGGTCGATTGTTGTGGCTGGGCGTTGGGGTAACGTTTTAAGCATTAATATTTCTGTGCACCTATGCTGGCATAGGGGCCTTTAATCAAAGAAAAAAGCTTGGAGCAAGTTGCGCTTCGCCGAGCTCAGCAGCAACCTACGGTATTCCAGACGTATTTTGTGGAAGCCACTGGATCGTCATACTTCGTAGGTTGCTGCTTCACAGAGTGAAGCGCAACAAAAAAGAACATTGTCGTAAGTGCGAAAGCTGTAGGGCTTTACCCACCCAGAAACGCCTTGTATGCCTCGTTATCGTTTTCTGACCAGTAACGATAGCCAATAGCGTCCAGGTATTCAGGAATGTGCTTTCGCTCCTCTTCCGGAACATCCAGCCCGACCGCTACCCGGCCATAAGCCGCTCCGTGGTTACGATAGTGGAACAGGGTGATGTTCCAGCGGTGGCCCAGTTTACTGAGGAAGTTCATCAGGGCCCCGGGGCGCTCCGGAAATTCAAAGCGGTAGACCTGTTCATTGACCACGGTTTCGCAGTGGCCACCCACCATATGACGAACATGAAGCTTGGCCATTTCGTTGTCGGTAAGATCCACCACCGGGTAGCCGGATTGTTCCAGCTCTTCCACCAGCCGGGCAATGGGCATCTGGTCCGGGTGAACCTGGACCCCGACAAAAATCCGGGCGTTGTCCGGGTCATGGAAACGGTAGTTGAATTCGGTGATGTTGCGTTTGCCCAGAATTTCACAGAACTGCCGGAAGCTGCCGGGTTTTTCCGGAATAGTGACGGCAATGATGGCTTCCCGCTTTTCACCGAGTTCGGCACTTTCGGAGACGTACCGCAGGCGATCAAAGTTGATATTAGCGCCGCTGTCTACCGCCAGCAGCGTCTGGCCAGCAATACCTTCGCGGTCTATGTATTTTTTCAGCCCGGCAATGCCCAGGGCCCCGGCTGGCTCGCAGACAGAGCGGGTGTCATCAAAGATATCCTTGATGGCGGCACAGATCTCGTCGGCATTAACGGTGATGACTTCGTCAACACATTCCTGGCAGATTCTGAACGTCTCTTCCCCGATCTGGGCAACCGCGACACCGTCGGCAAAGATGCCTACCTGGGGTAGCACCACCCGCTCGCCGGCTTCCATGGCGGCTTTCAGGCAGGCGGATTCTTCAAATTCAACGCCGATGATTTTGATTTCGGGGCGCAGATATTTGATATAGGCGCTGATGCCCGCGGCCAGGCCGCCACCGCCAACAGGAATAAACACCGCATCCAGGGGGCCGGTGTGTTGGCGCAGAATTTCCATGCCGATGGTGCCCTGGCCGGCAATGGTATCCCTGTCATCGTAGGGGTGGATAAAGGTATACCCGTGCTCCCGAACCAGTTCGAAAGAATGAGCCAGGGCCTGATCGAAGGCATCGCCATGGAGCACGACTTCTGCCCCGTAGGAACGAACCGCTTTGACTTTAATATCCGGAGTGGTGACGGGCATCACAATGGTGGCTTTGATACCCATCTCCCGTGAAGCCAGGGCAACGCCCTGGGCATGATTCCCTGCGGAGGCGGCAATAACACCCCGGCTTTTTTCATGGTCATTCAACTGGGCCAGCTTGTTGTAGGCCCCCCGGATCTTGAAGGAAAACACCGGTTGCAGGTCTTCCCGTTTAATAATAATCCGGTTATCAAGGCGCTGGCTCAAAAAACGGGCTTCATGGATCGGGGTCTCTATGGCGACGTCGTAGACCCTGGCTTCGAGTATTTTCCGGATATATTGGTGTGGCATGCTGTCCTTCTGATGGTCGGTTGTATTTTTACTCTTGCGGTAAAAGCAAGTTCAGGCAGAGTGATGCTCTAGGAGTCAGACAGGCTCCAGGGGGCCATTCTAAAGGAATTCGAGACTTCTCTGAAGTCAGTTCCAGGGCCGTTGCTTATAGATCTTTCATTATATGTGTGATCCGGAAGCATTGAGGGGATTTTGGTGTGGGTTATTGCAGCAGTCACCGGTTCAGGGAAAAATGGTGTAGTATATCCGCGATTTTTCGATAGATTGATGCTCAGGGTTGATTCTCTTTTTTCAGCAGACACGCTGTTATCAAGAGTACAGCCAGCACAACAGGTAGCCCCATGAATCAGGACCAGCTCAAGCAGGCCACTGCTGAAGCCGCTTTACAATACATTCTGCCCCACCTTGAGGACGATATGATCGTCGGGGTGGGTACCGGTTCCACGGCCCGCTTTTTTATCGATGCCCTGGCCCAGTATAAAAACCGTTTTGATGGCTGCGTCTCCAGCTCAGACGCTTCTACTGAGCAGCTCAAATCCCATGGTATTCCGGTTTATGATTTGAATACCGTGCAGGAGATTCGCTTTTATATCGACGGAGCCGATGAGGCCAATGATCACCTGCATCTTATCAAGGGGGGCGGTGCCGCTTTGACCCGTGAGAAGATCGTGGCGGCGGTGGCTGAGGAGTTCATCTGTATTGCCGATGAGAGCAAGGCCGTTGGTGTACTGGGAGCGTTTCCCCTGCCGGTGGAAGTGATTCCAATGGCTCGGAGCTATGTAGCCCGGGAACTGGTGAAACTGGGAGGGGATCCAGCCTATCGTGAAGGGGTGGTGACGGATAATGGCAATGTGATTCTGGATGTCTGGAATTTGAACATTCTTGATCCGGTTGAGTTAGAGCGCAAGATCAATAATATAGTCGGGGTGGTCACTAATGGCTTGTTTGCCCACCGCCCGGCCGATCTCTTATTGCTGGGGACCCGAGAAGGGGTAAAAACCATTAAGGTGGGTTAAGTTTTTAACTGAAAACGAAAAAACAGCTCCGAAACAGCCATCTTACCGATCTGTTTTCGGAGTTGTTTTTTATAGAGCCAGGCCGAGCATATAGTGCAGTGAGGCCAGTATGCTGCCCAGTGAGAGGGTCAGAAATACCAGTTCACTGGTGGTCAGCGGCTTTTCTTGATTGTGATTCCTTTCCATAACGACATCTCCCTGTTATGTATTACGTAAATTCCTTTTGAAACAGCCTTCCTGGCTGGAAAAACTATCCTACCGCGATCACTCGGTAATTTTCATTTAGACCTTTGTCCAAAAAAAGCCTTGAAAAGCCCCTGGAGCCTACGACTAAAGGCGGAGTTTGATAAAGGAGACCCTATGGATGTGAAAAAAGCTTGATATGTGACTGGATTGAAGAGAAAAAATCCTTAATATAGCGATTGTAAATAACAAAAACGCAACAATTCTCGAAAGATCACAATACAGTCAGAAATGGGTTCCGGGGAGAGTGGTTCCGCCAAATGCCCATAGCGATTGAAAAAGCGCTTCGGACTCGTAACTGAGAACAACAATAAAAGAGTACTCGGACTATGCTGAAACCCTTCAATAAAAAACTGGCCACCCTGACAGCAGCCATTGCCCTGGCAGGCAGTGCCACGCTGGTTAACGCTGCTGAAACCCTGAAAATTGCTCTGGCAGGCCCTGTCACCGGACCGGTGGCCCAGTATGGGGATATGCAGTTTATTGGCGCCAAAATGGCGGTTGAGCAGATAAACAAGGCCGGTGGTGTTAATGGCAAACAGCTGGAGGCTGTGGTTTACGACGATGCCTGTGATCCCAAGCAGGCGGTAGCGGTAGCCAATAAAATCGTCAACGACGATGTTCGCTTTGTAGTGGGGCACCTGTGTTCCTCATCCACCCAGCCTGCCTCTGATATTTATGAAGATGAAGGGGTGCTGATGATTACTGCCGCTTCCACCAGCCCTGATATCACCACCCGAGGTTATCAGATGGTGTTCCGCACCATTGGTCTGGACAGCATGCAGGGACCTACGGCAGCGCAATATATCATCAACAGTGTCAAGCCAAAGCGTATGGCCATTATTCACGACAAGCAGCAGTACGGTGAAGGTCTGGCCTCTAGTGTTAAGGGAGAAGTGGAAAAAGCAGGTATTTCTGTAGCACTTTATGAAGGTGTTACGGCGGGGGATAAAGACTTTTCTGCTCTGATCGCCAAACTGAAGAAAGAGAATGTGGACTTTGTCTACTATGGCGGCTATCACCCGGAGCTGGGCTTGATTCTTCGCCAGAGTGCCGAGAAAGGACTGGATGTAAAATTCATGGGGCCTGAAGGCGTAGGCAACAAGGATATTTCCGCCATTGCCGGTGAAGCCTCTGAAGGGCTGCTGGTCACTCTGCCCAAGAGCTTTGACCAGGATCCTGCCAACGCGGCCCTGGTTGATGCTTTTAAGGCGAAAAATGAAGACCCTTCCGGTCCTTTTGTCTTCCCGGCCTATTCTGCGGTTCAGGTGATGGCGGAAGGCATGAAACTGTCAAAGAGTGAAGATCCGGAAGTGGTGGCTGAAGCCCTGCGGGCCAGCAGCTTCAAAACCCCCACCGGTGAGCTTGGCTTTGATAACAAAGGTGACCTGAAAGACTTCAGCTTTGTCGTTTATCAATGGCATGCTGATGGTTCCAAGACGCCTTTAACCAAGTAAGACCAACCGATTGAGGCTATTAACCTCTAGTGGTTTGCTGAAAGAGTGAACCGTGTGTATACGGTTCACTGAAAAATAACGATAAGAAGTAAAAAAAGCCTGCAGGGATCGCAGAGCGCCAAAAGCGTTGCCGCGTTTTGCAGGCTTTTTTATGGATCGAACCATGCCTGAATCCGTTTTCTATTTTATCCAGCAGTTGTTGAACGGCCTTACCGTGGGGAGCACTTATGCGCTGATCGCCATCGGCTACACCATGGTCTACGGCATCATTGGAATGATTAATTTTGCCCACGGCGAGATCTACATGATCGGCAGTTATGTGGCCTTTGCCGTGCTTGCGGGTCTTGCCCTGATGGGCATCGACAGCGTTTCCCTTATGCTGGTGGCCGCGTTTGTCATCAGCATCATTATTACCAGTACCTACGGCTTTGCTATTGAAAGGGTGGCCTACAGGCCCTTGAGAAGCAGCAACCGGCTGATCGCCCTGATTTCGGCGATTGGTATGTCCATTTTTCTCCAGAACTATGTTCGCATTGCCCAGGGTTCAAGGGATATAGCCATGCCCAGCCTGATCACGGGAGGCTGGAGCTTTGGCCCTGAAGAGGGCTTTCATGTCACTCTGTCGTATATGCAGCTGGTGATTTTTGTCATCACGTTTATTGCCATGTCATTGCTGACCCTGTTTATTTCCCGGTCCCGGATGGGGCGGGCCTGTCGTGCCTGTGCTGAAGATCTGGGGATGACTGGACTGCTGGGAATTAATACCAACCAGGTCATTTCCCTGACCTTTGTTATTGGTGCCGCTCTGGCGGCGGTAGCCGGTGTGCTGCTGGGGCTCTACTACGGCGTTATTAATCCCTATATTGGCTTTCTGGCTGGACTGAAAGCTTTTACCGCTGCGGTTCTGGGAGGGATAGGCAGTATTCCTGGAGCGGTTTTGGGAGGCCTGATTCTCGGGGTGACGGAGGCGTTCACGGCGGGCTATTTCAGTACGGAATATAAGGACGTGGTCGCTTTCAGCCTGCTGGTGCTGATTCTTCTGTTCCGGCCAACAGGGATTCTGGGCAAGCCAGAGGTGGAGAAAGTATGATGAAGAACCGCTTTTCCAATAATGAGCCCAATAAAAAGGTTTCCAGCCGTCTGCCTCTGCGCTGGTTTCCCGCTTTTATGGCTGCTGGTGCCCTGTTGCTATTGAGCGTATTGATGCTGGGGGTTCAGCTCTCAACGAAAAACACACAACTGGTGGTTGCTATCGCGGACAGTGAACGGCTGAATTTGATTTCTGCCGGCTGTGTTCTGGTTTTTCTGTTTCAGTTGTTCCGGCAATCCATTGATGGGCTGTGGCAGGGCATCAAGAGGAACAGCCCTCACCAGGGTATTCAGCTGCCGTCGCTGGATAAGCATAAAAAGCTGAAGCAGGTGCTGGTCTGTTTTGGTATTGCCGGGCTGTTGATCTGGCCCTTTTTTGTTTCCCGTGGCGCGGTTGACCTGGCCACGCTGGCACTGATTTACGTCATGCTGGGGCTGGGGCTGAATGTGGTGGTCGGGCTGGCAGGCCTGCTTGACCTGGGTTATGTGGGCTTTTATGCCGTGGGTGCCTACAGCTATGCCCTGTTGAATCAGTACTTCGGCCTGGATTTCTGGTCCTGCCTGCTGATTGGTGGAGCCATGGCGGCACTGTTTGGTTTCCTGCTTGGTTTTCCGGTTCTCCGGCTACGGGGAGACTATCTCGCCATTGTCACTTTGGGGTTTGGGGAGATCATCCGGATCCTGCTGAATAACTGGACGGCCATTACCGGAGGCCCAAACGGCATCAGTCAGATTCCCAAGCCAACCTTGTTTGGCCTGGAATTTTCCCGCAGGGCGAAAGAAGAGGGGAATATTCCTTTCCATGAATTTTTCGGGATTGATTACAGCAGTGGCTACAAGGTGATTTTCCTGTACATCCTGGCGGTATTACTGGTTCTGGCCACCCTCTACATTATTAACCGGCTACTGCGAATGCCCATTGGCCGAGCCTGGGAAGCACTGCGAGAAGATGACATCGCCTGTCGTTCCCTGGGGTTGAATCCAACCGCTATCAAGCTTTCGGCTTTTACCATTGGCGCTGCTTTTGCCGGGTTTGCAGGTACTTTTTTTGCCGCGCGCCAGGGGTTTATAAGTCCTGAGTCGTTTACCTTTATTGAGTCTGCCATCATTCTGGCCATTGTCGTGCTGGGCGGTATGGGGTCTCAGGTCGGGGTGATCCTGGCGGCAGTGATCATGACGGTACTGCCGGAGTTTGCCCGGGAGTTTCAGGAGTACCGCATGCTGATGTTCGGGCTGATGATGGTGCTGATGATGATCTGGCGTCCTGAAGGGTTAATGCCCATGAAGCGTCCTCACCTGACCTTGAAAAAAAACACAGACGGTAAGAGTGAGGCCGGTGCTGTAACGACCCAGCCCGCCCAGAGCGTGTAGCAGCCCTGAGCGATAAAAAGCCCAGAGCGACGAAAAAGGAGTTGTAAGATGAGTCAGTGTTTACTGCAGGCATCGAACCTGAGTATGCGTTTTGGTGGTTTGCTGGCTGTGGACCAGATGGCGCTGGATGTGAAGCCGGGGGAAATTGTATCGATGATCGGCCCCAACGGGGCGGGAAAAACGACGGTATTCAACTGTCTGACGGGGTTTTATCGTCCCTCCGGGGGAACGATTCTGTTTCGCGGGGAGCCGGTGCAAAGCCTTCCCGGGCACAAAATTGCCCGCCTGGGGGTGGTCAGAACCTTTCAGAATGTCCGTCTGTTCAAGGGCATGACGGTTCTGGAAAACCTCCTGGTGGCCCAGCACCGGCACCTTAAGACAGGGCTGCTTAGTGGGCTTCTGAAGACGTCGGCCTTTCGTGAAAGTGAAGCGGAGGCGCTGGAGAAAGCGGAATACTGGCTGGATCGGGTAGGGCTGACAGAGTTTGCCAACCGGGAGGCGGGCAACCTGGCCTATGGCCAGCAGCGGCGCCTGGAAATTGCCCGCTGCATGGTTACCCGCCCGCAGCTGCTGATGCTGGATGAGCCCGCGGCAGGTCTTAACCCCAGAGAAACCAAAGAGCTGGATGATCTGATTTGTGAGCTACGCCAGCATCACGGGGTCTCGGTATTGCTGATTGAGCACGATATGAAACTGGTCATGGAAATTTCTGACCGGATTTATGTGATCAATCAGGGGCGACCTCTGGCCTCCGGCAGTCCGGAGGAAGTTCGTAATCACCCTGAAGTGATCAAAGCCTATCTTGGAGAGTCCTGAATGGAATACCGGGTGCCCACGGAGCTGGAAACAGAAAGATTACGACTCAGGCCGTTCCAGGAGAAAGACTGGAGAGATCTTCACAAGTATTATGCTGATCCTGCCGCAACCCGCTATACCGTGGGGCGGGGCTTGTCAGAAGGGGAAACCTGGCGCACCCTGTGTGGAATGATTGGTCACTGGCAGGTTCGGGGTTATGGTCCTTATGCGGTGGAAGAAAAAGCCACAGGCCGGGTGGTGGGGCCTGTGGGATTCTGGTATCCAAATGACTGGCCAGCCCCGGAAATCAAATGGGCCCTTGCCCCCGGGTACTGGGGTAAAGGGTATGCCAGTGAAGCCACCAGAGCGGTTCAGGCCACGGGAAGGAAATGGATGCCTGAACTGCCTCTGATCAGTTTTATCCATCATGCCAACCAGTCCTCCATTCGGCTGGCAGAAGCGGTGGGGGCATCGTTTGAGAAAGAAGTGCCTTTCCGGGGCGATGTCTGGCATATCTACCGGCATCCATGAAGCCGATTAAACTATTCCGGGTCTGGAATCCACAGGGGGCCGGTAAGGGCTCCTATGGTGGCAGGGATCAGCATTCCACCAATGATGATGGCAAGGGCAGGCGGCGCAGCAGTCCCAATGATTCCAACTCCTGCTGCAAACCACAGGGAACCGGTGCCAAACAGCCCTCCGCAGGCAAATCCGGCACAGGCTTTGTAGCCGATCATTGGGAGCCGATCCCAAAGCTTTACAGCTCTGTCTCTTAAGCGGGTAGAAGGTGTCAGAGCGTTTTTTATCCAGGAAAAAAAGCCAGTTACTCCTGTCTGGATTCTGGTTTTCCGGTGCCTGAACATTGTCTGTTGGTCAGGAGGGCTGGGTACTGCTGAGTCCTGGATAGTCATGTGTATAGCAGTAACCCGGTTTGTTCCTGTTGCTCCCATAACGCCACTTCCTGTGCGGATTAAGTTGACAGGCAAGACTATGACTTTAGTAGCAGGCAATATCACTAACACAGATGTCAAGAATTCATAACCGGCACGGTGGTGTATTGCTGGCCCTGACTATTCCAGAAGCCACATTCTGGCAGTGCGGGCCGGGATGGAAAAGGTATAGTGTTTGCTGGCGATATGAACGGTTTCTGCGGATGGATCAAGAACATCCCGGTAGTTCCTGAGCCAGAAAAATTTCACCTGCCCGGTGTCCACCGGGAATGACTGGCTGTATCCACATTTATTGATGCCCACAATGCCCCTGGCATCGCCTCTTCCCCGGGTGAACAGCAGCGCGCAGTCATTGTGGGCGATCACTTTCATGGGTTGACCCTGGCTTCGATTGTGAAAATGAACCATTTTTTTCAAGTGGCTGAATTGATAGGCGTTCTGCCAGCGACCGCTGTCTTCGGGGTGTTGCTCAGTGCTTTCATTATGGTCTGAGAACACCATGGGAACGCCACCGTCCCTGCCCATCAGGTAGGCATAGGCCAGGGATTCATCCACAGGGTCCATGATCAGGTAGCGGAACCCCTGATTGTTGGGAATGTCGTGGGTGGTGACAAAGGTGATTGCCCGTTGGGGTTGCAGTGCCTGACCATAGGCCATAGGGTCCACCAGCTGATTGAGGCTTCCTGAAGGTTTGAAGGCGGTAAAAAGGGTAGAAAACAGTGGAAAATCATAGGCACTATGGCCGGTCTGCTGGAGGTAAGGTTTCAGAAAATGGTCGTATTCCCGGGTACCGGCACCGCCACTGGTGATGATTTCACCAAATACATGGACGTTGCTTTTGATGTCCGGAGTGAATACCTGGTTTATATGATCTGTGGACATGTGTTTTGCGGCATCGACTCTGAATCCTCTGACCCCCAGGCTCTTTAGGCTGTTGAGGTAGGCCTGCTGTTGATCAATGACTCTTTTGTTCGGTGTCAGGTCGGGTAGTCCGGGATCCGGAGAGGGGCCACAGAGTCTCAGGTTCTGGACCTGCCAGGGGTTGTCGTAGTTGCTGATGCAGCCGGGAGCGTGGAAATCGGCAGCGCTGAACAGTTGACTGTTTAACTGCCCGTACAGTTTCAGGTTTTCGAAATAGCCCGGTTGACTGGCATACTGGCTCAGTACTGCCTGGCCGGGGTAGTTCAGGTCCGCTCTCTGGGAAGCTTCATTGGCCATATGGTTCAGGACAATATCCGCATATACGACGACGTTTTGCTGCTTCAGGGTGTTGATCATTTCCTGAAAATCCCGCGTGTTGCCCAGCGGATTGTCAATCAACCGGTAATCCTGGGGCTGGTATCTTGCCCACCACTGGCTACCGCTGCTTTTCAAAGGCGGGGATACCAGCACCATTCGATAACCACTGTCGGCTATCTGCCGGGCATTGGCAGTGACCTCGGCGTATCTCCAATTGAACGCATGAAGGATCACATCGCTGTGTGCCAAGGGGTTGATGGCAATGGTAAGTAATAATGCTTTCAGAAACCCATGAAAAGGACTGGTGAGTCCCCGAAGGAATAAGTGGTTCATGTCTGCACCCTCCCGGGGAGTCATGATGGATAGGAAGAATAAGTTGGAAAGGACGTTCAGGGAGTATAGGCCGTATTTCGAACCGGAACTTATGTTTTAAACTCTGTTTCTGTTATCGTTAGTCGGTGTCAATGAAAACAACAAATGCCAATAGCGCAATAACAAAATAACAATCGCCATGGGTATTGAAGCAGTCAGGCGTTTTCACCCCGGAATATCCTGGCCTCTAAAGAACGCTTCATGGCCCACCGTATAAGGAATGCAGTCTTATGTCCGTTACGATGCCTTCTGCCCAGTCCCCGCTTCTCAGTGTCCAGGAGGTTTCCACCTTTTATGGAAAAATACAGGCACTGGACAGTGTCAGTGTGGAGATCATGCCCCGTGAAATTGTCACCCTGATTGGAGCCAATGGCGCCGGAAAGACCTCCCTGTTAATGACTCTTTGTGGTGATCCCAGGGCTGCCAGTGGCCAGATTGTTTATGAAGGCCGTGATATCACCCATGAAGATACGGCTGCCATCATGCGTTCCGGCATTGCTGTTGTACCCGAGGGCCGCCGGATCTTTTCCCGGTTAACGGTGGAGGAAAATCTCAGTATGGGAGGATTTTTTACCGAAACGGCTGAGTATCGTCAGACCTATGAGCATGTTCTGGAGCTGTTTCCCAGGCTCCGGGAGCGCCTGAGCCAGCGGGGGGGAACCATGTCAGGAGGTGAGCAGCAGATGCTCGCCATTGCCAGGGCATTGATGAGTCGGCCTCGTCTGCTGCTTCTGGATGAACCTTCTCTGGGACTGGCACCGATCGTGATTCAGCAGATTTTTGACATTATTGCCCAGCTACGGGATGAGGGAATGACGATTTTTCTGGTGGAGCAGAATGCCAATCAGGCTCTGAAGCTGGCGGACCGTGGGTATGTTCTGGAAAACGGTGAAATCGTTCTTCAGGATTCCGGGCAGGCCCTGTTGGTCAATGAGTCTGTGCAGCAGGCTTATCTGGGAGGCTAAAAGCCTTTTCATCAGCGTTAACAAATGCGGTCAGGCTCCTGCTGTTCTTCCGGCAGGTGAATCACAATCAGGGTGATGCCGATAGTGGTGACCACCCTGATGGCCCCGTTCAGACTCCCCCATTTTGTCTGCCATGCCAGAAACCACTCCCCTCCAATAATAAAAAAGCCTCCAAACCACAGTGCCATGGCCAGTGTTAGCCCCAGAGTAGCTGCAGATTTACCGTCAGCATAAGTGCTGTGTTTATTTATCTGGAGCATTTTTAATACGCCGCGCCAGCAGAGAAGGGCTGACAGAAGTTGAACCACAATGATTAACAGCAAGGACATATGGTGGAAGACGGGGCTCTGCACAGAGCGCCACTGGTGGGGAGAGGCTTCAGGAAGGCTATCCATTGTCATGACATGCTGCAGATAGATCAGGTTCGCAGGATAGTCGATGATGTTGTTGAAGAAGACCATGGAAATGTAACCGGCCATCAATGCGGTCATGGCCGGCTTGCCTACTCTGGCAAGGCTCACAGGCTTTTACCCCGGCAGTGGTGTTTGCTAAGGATAGAAGGGGGGCGGACTGGCTGCTAAATCTTTCCTGAAAACTAACGATTAAATAGGAGATATCAATCACTCCAGTGCCTGCCAAAAATGACTCACAGAGGGCTGTCCATGGACGCAGATTCTTCCCCCCCTTCTTACATGGAAAGTGGAATGAAAAGCAGTCAAGAGAGCGGACTGAAAAGTGGGATCAGGCAGGGGCTGGCACTCACCCTGTTTCTCTGGTTTGTCTCCCTGGCCCTGGGCCCTATGGCGGTGATTGGGGTCAATGAATATCGCCAGGCGAAAAGTGCCATTGTTGCCAACCGCTATGAGGAATTATCCAACGTTAACTATCTGTTGACCCAGCGAATCAACGATTATTTTGATACGGTGCTCACTAATCTGTTTATCAAAGCGGGTACCTCAGAGGCGTTTGTGGCTGACCTGGTCAAAGCCATGAAGGCTGAGCAAAGCACGCTGGCGGACTATGTGAATTCAGCGGGCTACCAGAAGATTCAGGACCAGTATGCCAGCGAGTATGTGGACTTTCTCCGGTTCTATGACTACTCCGATGTGATTCTTGGGGATGCCCGGGGCAACATTCTGTATACCGTCAATGGTTACGAAGACCTTGGACAAAATCTCTTTGAGGGGAAACTGGCAGGCACCCGATTTGCCGAGGCCGTTCAGCTTAGCCTGGCGGAGCAGCAACCTAAATATGCAGACCTTGGAGCTTACCCCCCTATCGGAGAGGAGCAGGTCAGCTTTTTTATTTTACCCCTGACCAATGATCGTCAGGACACCACCGGTTTTATTGCGGTTCAGATTCACCCCAACAACATCCAGTCCATCTTTGAAAGGGATAAAAAGCTCGAACAGGACCTTTCTTCTTATCTGGTGGGCAAGGACCGGCAAATCCGTTTTGGTTCCAGCATTTCCTACTCAACCAATGTGTCTGTGTCAGAGGATAACCCGCTGGTCAACCTGTGGCTTGAGCATCTGGATGAAGAGGGGCATATTCATGAAATGGAAGGTCAGCTTGATGACGATCATTGGGATAGCAGCTTACATGAAGAGATCAATGAGGATGAGATGAAGCAGGCTGCCCGGGCCGGTATCCGTCATATCCGAAGTTACATCAACGTTCATGGAGAGCAGGTTCTGGGGATTTTCCTGCCAGTGAATATTTCCGGCACGCCTATGATGATGATGTCCGAAGTGGCCCACGAAAGGGCCTTTGCTTCGGTGATTGAGTTTCGAAAGCGTCTGGTATTCCTCATTGGCTTCACTTTTATTCTGGTCATTATCATTGCCGTATTTGTGTCCCGTCGACTGGTCCGGCCGATTCGAACCATCAACCAGTGGGTAAACCGGGTGGCCTCCGGAGACTACGTCGAAGGCACGGAACTCAGTGGGCACAATGAAATCAGTGAGCTCAGCCGCAGCTTCTCCCAGATGACGGAGAAACTCCGGACCATCAGCAGTGAAAATGCCCAGCGGAACTGGCTTCAGGATGGTATGGCTGGTTTGAACAACAGTGTGCGTGGTGAGCAGGAGATGGCGGACCTCTGCCGGAACATTGTCATGTACATTGCCCGCTACCTGGATATGCACTCCGGGGCGATGTATGTGCTGGATGACCGGAAAAAATTGCAGCTGATGGGAACCTATGCCTGGCGCCAGAGAAAACAGCATGCGAACCGTTTTGAGATCGGCGAGGGGCTGGTGGGGCAGGTGGCTCTTGAGAAGCAGAGCATAGAGCTGGTCAGTATTCCTGAGGACTACCTGGAGATCGAGTCTGGGATGGGGGGCTCAAAGCCTGCACAGATCATGATTATCCCGTTGGTTTATGAAGATGAGTTAAAGGGGGTCTTTGAATTTGCCCGGTTACACCCCATGACCGATGAGCAAAGGCTGTTTCTTGATCACTCCGTAGAGAGTATCGCCATCGCCATCAACTCTGCCCAGTATCGAACCCGTGTTAATCAGCTGCTTGACCAGACCACTCTGCAGTCAGAAGCCATGAAGGAGCAACAGGAAGAGCTGCGTGCGGTGAATGAGGAACTGGAGAAAAGGGCGCGAATTCTTGAGGAGTCTGAGGAGGAGCTGAAGGCCCAGAGTGAGGAACTGCAAAAATCCAATACCGAGCTGGAAGAGAAAAGCGAGCAGCTGATGCTGCAGAAAGAGGAAATTGAGCGGAAGAATCTCGATATTGAGCTGTCCAGCCGGAAAATTGCCGAGAAAGCCGAGGAGCTGGAGCAGGCCAGCCGATACAAATCGGAGTTTCTGGCCAACATGTCTCACGAGCTGAGAACGCCCCTGAACTCTCTGCTGCTGCTCTCTCAAATGCTGGCGGAAAATGATGAGGACAATCTGACTGAGGACCAGGTGGAATCGGCCCAGGTGATTTATAACGGCGGCAAAGAGCTGCTGGATCTGATCAACGATATTCTTGACCTGTCGAAAGTGGAAGCGGGCAAAATGTCGGTGAATCTGGAGCAGACCGACATTGAAGACCTGGGCAAAGGTATCCGAACCCTGTTCAACCCTCTGGCAGACAGTCGAAACCTTGAGTTTACGGTGACCATTGAGCCGGGAACTACCCGAGTGATTTTCACTGACAGTCAGCGGCTGATGCAGATCATCAAGAATTTTCTCTCCAACGCCTTCAAGTTTACCGAAAAGGGGGGCGTCTATGTTCGCGTGTTCCATGAGTCCCGCCAGGGGCGGTTTGCTGAGGACACCTGGGTAGGCTTTGCCATCAGGGACAGCGGTATAGGCATTCCCCGGGAGAAGCAGGAATCCATCTTCGAGTCATTCCAGCAGGCGGACGGTTCTACCAGCCGGAAATACGGCGGTACCGGGCTGGGACTGGCTATTTCCAGGGAGATGGCGGAGTTGCTGGGTGGTTTTATCGAAATTGAAAGTGAAGAAGGTGAAGGCACCACCTTTACTCTGTTCCTTCCGGACAATCCAGTGTGCTCCCTTGGGCCAGAGAGAGTGCTGGCTGAAAACTGTTTTTCTGAAGTCTCGGAGGGGGTGCAGAGCGGTGCTTCATCAGTGGCTGAAAGTGCCCTTCCGGCTACGAATCCTGTGGCTTCGAGCTCTGAAGCCACCACGGAAGCCCTCCAGGAGACTGAGACAAAGGTTGAGGAAAAAGAAGAATCTTCATCTTCAGACCGCTGTCTTCTGCTGATAGAAGATGACAGTCACTTTACGGATATCCTCAGCCAGATAGCCAAACGTCATCGCTTTACCTACTGCACCGCCCAAACGGGCCGTGAAGGGTTGGAAAAGGCCCGAAAATACAAGCCTTCCGCCATTATTCTGGACCTTGGGTTGCCGGATATGGATGGTCAGCAGGTGCTTGAGGCATTGAAACAGGAGGAGTCCACCAGAGCGATTCCTGTTCACATTATTTCGGGGCGTGACCCGGGCACTGTATCCAGGCACGGAGCGGTGGGTTACCTGGTGAAACCCGTGAGCATGTCGGATCTGGAAAGCGCTTTCTGTACTCTGGAGAAAGCCATCAGCAGTGATATTCATCATGCATTGATTCTGGATGCCGATGAGGAGGATCGTTCACGGGTAGGGGCGATGCTTGAAAGCAAGGGAATGACGGTGGGATATGTTGCTTCAGCCGCAGAGGCGGAGGTCGAGCTGGCCAATACCCAGTGGCAGTGCCTGGTGATGGATCTGGACCTGGGAGACATCAGTGGCATTGAGTTTCTCCGCAAGTTGAAGGATACGCTGGACTCGGCCATGCCTTCCGTGGTGATTCATACCAACCGGGCGTTGAGTGAGGAAGAGCACGGCCAGCTTCAGGAATATACCAGCGCCATGGTCATGAAAGGGGAAAAAGCCTCAGAGCGGGTGACCGATGAGGTCAGCCTGTTCCTTCACTCGATCGACAAAAACTCGGAAAAACCGGTTGAAAAGGCCTCTTTAGAAACTGATAACCCCGTAGAGAAGACATTGCAGGGACATAAAATTCTGCTGGTGGATGATGATCTGCGTAACACTTTTGCTTTGTCCAAGGCACTGCAGGCTTTCGGGCTGGAGGTCATTATTGCTGAGAATGGGGAGTCGGGACTGGCAAAGCTGAAAGAAGAGGATGGCATTGAGCTGGTGCTAATGGACATCATGATGCCCGTTATGGATGGCTATGAAGCGACCCGGAAAATAAGAGAGATGCCCGATTATTCTGACTTGCCGGTGATTGCACTGACCGCCAAGGCCATGTCTGGCGATAAGGCTAAGTGCATTGAGGCCGGTGCCAACGACTATATGACCAAGCCAGTGGATATGGACAAACTGGTGGCCATGCTCAGGGTCTGGTTACTTTCATGAAAAATGTATCCCCGGAGGGGACTGGCGGGCACTCTCCTGTGAACCAGAGTCAGGATACCGCACTGGAAGATCTGGAGCTCAAGTTGCTGCTGGAGGCAATCAATCAGCATTACGGTTATGACTTCCAGAATTATGCCCATGCCTCCATGGTTCGCAGGGTAAAAAAGCACATGAGTGCTGTGGGCGTTTCCAGGGTGAGTGAGCTGATTCCCCGGTTTTTGCATGATACCCGGGCCTTCAACTGCTTTGTTGAAGACATGTCTGTGGTGGTGACCGAGATGTTTCGTGACCCTGATGTGTTTCTGGCGATCCGGGAGCAGGTAGTGCCGCTGTTGAAGACTTACCCGTTCATCAAGATCTGGCATGCAGGCTGTGCTTCAGGCCAGGAAGTTTATTCCATGGCTATATTGCTGGAGGAAGAAGGCTTGCTGGAACGGTGCCATATTTATGCCACCGACTTTAACGACCATGCTCTTGATACCGCCCGCAAAGGCATTTATCCCGATGAAGAACTGCCAGCCTATGAAAAGAACTATCAACTGGCTGGTGGCAAGGGAGCGCTGAGTGACTACTGCGTGAAACGGTATAACTCCATCAAGTTCAATGGGCGATTGTCTGAAAGAGTGGTTTTTGCCAGCCATAACCTGGTGACCGACGGTGTGTTTGGTGAAATGAACCTGGTGATGTGCCGCAATGTTCTGATCTATTTCAATCCGACTCTTCAGGATCGGGCACTTAGCCTGCTGAATGACAGTCTGTGCCCCAGAGGGTTTCTCTGTATTGGGAGAAGGGAAAATCTGCAGTTCAGTGTGATCCGGGACAGTCTGGAAAAGGTCAACGATCCCCTTCGCATATACCGTAAGGTGGCGCCATGACTTCGGGCTCTGGTAGCAATGAGGAGGCTCTTTTTGTTATCGGGGCATCGGCCGGTGGCATGAATGCCCTGGGTTATATTTTCAGTCAGCTGGAAGAGTGCTTCCCCCTGCCGATTTTAGTAACCAAGCATGTGGGTTCCGGGGATGACGAGGGAATGTTGAAGGTGCTCTCATGGCAGAGTCGGTTGAGGGTCAACCTGGCGAAAGACAAGCAGAAAATGGTGCCCGGGGAGATTTATCTGGCGCCTTCTGGTTATCACATGCTGGTGGAAGAGAAAGGGGTGATCAGTCTGAACCTTGAAGCCCCGGTTGCCCATGTGCGTCCGGCGATTGATGTGCTGTTTCAGTCAGCGGCCAGGGTGTACGAGCAGTCCCTGGTGGCCATTGTCCTGACCGGTGCCAATACCGATGGATCCGATGGTATTCGTTCGGTCAAGGCCCACGGAGGAACGACGGTGGCCCAATGTCCCGGCAGCGCTGAAATAGGGATTATGCCACAGGCGTCTCTGGACACCGGTTGTGTGGATCACCGGGTACAACTGGAAGAAATACCGGCATTTTTAAACGCTTGTGCCCGGCAACCCTGAGCAGGGGTGGGTAAAAGAAAACAGCCAACAGGGACTCTGGCAATGGATAAACAAAGCACTCAGAACAACAGGGTCAAGATTCTGGTGGTGGATGATCGGCCTGAGAATTTGCTGGCCATGGACCGGTTGCTGAAGCCGCTGGGTGCCGAGATACATAAAGTGGACTCCGGGGAAAAGGCACTTTCGGAAGTGCTTCAACATCACTTTGCGGTGATCCTGCTGGATGTCCAGATGCCGGGAATGGATGGCTTTGAAACCGCCTCTTTGCTGCACAGTAATAAACAGACCGCCAACATCCCCATTATCTTTGTCACGGCCATTAACAAAGATCAGAATTACGTTTCCAAAGGGTATCAGGCCGGTGCGGTGGATTACCTGCCCAAACCCATTGTGCCGGAAATTCTTCTGGGTAAGGTGAAGGTCTTTCTCCAGCTGGAAGAGCAGCGCCTGGAGCTGGAACAGGTTACCCGTGAGTTAAGGTGGATCAGCCGGAAAAACAAACTGTTGCTGGACTGCGCCGGTGAGGGGATCGCCGGTCTGGATAGAGAAGGCAATATTACCTTCATAAACCCGGTGGCCTGTGAGTTGCTTGGAGGCACCGAGGAGGGGCTTTTGAACCGGCATATCAGTCAATTCCTTTTTGACGGAGGTCCGGAGCAGGAAAAGGCCCGCTGGCTGGAATCAGATATTTTCAAATGCATGGAGAAGGGGGAAAGGCTGCATCAATCCGGTGACCTGGTGCAGCTCAACCACAACCGCTTCCCGGCGGACTTTCATGTGGCGGCTCTCGTCAATGACAAAAAAACGGTCCATGGGGCAGTGCTGGTGTTTCAGGACATCACTGAGCGCAAGAGGCTGGAAGAGCAGCTGCTCAGGATGGCCAAGTATGACAGTCTGACCGGCCTTGCCAACCGTACTCTGTTCCGGGAGTTCCTAGCTGCTTCCATGGCGCGTAGTGACCGTCGCCACAAGAGTACTGCAGTCATGTTCCTCGACCTTGACCATTTCAAGGACATCAATGACCAGCTGGGACATGATGCCGGTGACCGTTTGTTGAGCAGTGTGGCTCAGCGGGTGAAAGGGTGCGTCAGGGAAGGGGATCTGGTGGCTCGCCTGGGTGGGGATGAGTTTGCCATTGTTCTGGATGATGTGGCGGACCCGGAAGATGCCCGGATGGTGGCCGAAAACATCCTGAAAGATCTTGAGCAGCCCCATGATTTGGGGGTTGGCCTGGAAAAAGTCGGAACCAGTATTGGTATTGCCGCCTACCCCCAGTCTGGCGGTCAGCCCGATGAGTTGATTAAGGCAGCGGATGAAGCCATGTATGTGGCCAAGAAAGCAGGTCGTAATGGCTATCGGTTTTATTCCGATATTCATTGAGGACCTGTGTATGAAAAGGCTCTTTAAATAACGGGCAGGTAATGATGAGAATCATGATTCTTAACTCAAAAGGCGGTGCCGGAAAAACCACTCTGGCAACCAACCTGGCCTGTTACTACCTGCGCCAGGGGTTCAAGACGGCGCTGGTTGACTTTGACCCCCAGGGGTCCAGCGCTTTCTGGGCAAAGGAGCGACCGCCTCAGCTTGGAACGGTCCAGTTGATTGAAGCCAGCAAAAAGCCCATGGGGGTTACCGGTGCGAGGTATTTTATGCCTGAGCCAGGGACCCAAATCACGGTGGTAGACACCTCTGCAGGCATGGATATGGTGAACAACAGGGCGGAGATACAGAAAAGCGATGTGATCCTGATCCCTGTTCTGCCTTCCCCCATTGATATGGATGCTGCCACGAAACTGATTGCGGATTTGTTGTTGAAAGTCAGACTGAACCGCTCAAAGGCTCGAATTGCAGTGGTGGCCAATCGTTGCAGAAAGAATACAGTGTCGTTCAGGAAACTGAAGCTGTTTCTGCACTCTCTGAATATTCCGTTTATTGGCGCCATAAGGGACAGCCAGTTCTATGTGAGGGCCTGTGAGAAAGGTGCCGGGATTTTTGACCTGCCCAGGCACAGCAGTTATGAAAGGGAGTTTCAGGCCTGGCAGCCGATTCTTGGCTGGCTTCACCAGGAAAGCTGTCAGATCAACACCCTGGAAGAAGAGGTGGTGTAAAGGCGGAATGATCTTCCGCCAGTGTGCCTGTAATGGCTCATGCTTCGATAAAAGCCGAATCCAGTTTTTTATCAATAAAGACCTTTCTCAGGCGGGCAAAGCGAGGCAGTCCGTTCAGATAGGCGGGGTATTCTTCTCCTTCGATCAGAGGTTCAAGGTAGCCACGGCAAGCGGAAGTGATGTTAAAGCCATCCTGGCTGATAAAATCAAGGGGCATCTTTCGCTCCAGGTTAGCGACTTCCGCCAATGGCACCTCCCGGATGGCCCAGCGATAGGGCATATCGGACTCCCGGATAATGGCGGGCATAACGGCATTATGACCGGTGACGGCCAGCTCTACTGCCGCCTTTCCTACGGCATAAGCCTGTTCCACATCCACTCTTGAGGCAATATGCCTTGCGGATCGCTGCAGGTAATCAGCGACGGCGTAATGATATTTATAACCCAGTTCCTGTTTAATCAAGTTACACAAGGCTGGGGCAACTCCTCCCAGCTGTTGGTGGCCAAAGGAGTCAATCACCGTTGTGGAGGCTGAAATAAAACTTCCGTCGTCGTATTTCGCTCCTTCCGAGGCAACAATAACGCAATACCCTTCGTTATTGACGGTATGGTGCACTTTTTCGAGAAATTGCTTCCGATCCAGGGGCTTTTCCGGGAAAAGAATAATGTGAGGAGGATCCCCCGCCTGGCGGGCTGCCAATCCGGTTGCTGCGGCCAGCCATCCGGCATGGCGGCCCATCACTTCCATCACAAAGACTTTGGTTGAAGTATCGCACATGGAGGCAATGTCATGGCTGGCCTCTTTGGTGGAAACCGCCAGGTACTTGGCAGCGGACCCGAAACCGGGACAGTTGTCTGTAGCCTCAAGATCGTTATCAATGGTTTTGGGAATGCCAATACAGGTAATGGGATAGCCCAGCTTTTCACTGAGCTGGGAGACTTTCAGGGCGGTGTCCATGGAATCGTTGCCGCCATTGTAGAAAAAATAGCCAATATTGTGGGCCTGAAACACTTCAATCAGGCGGCGGTACTCTGTCTCACTTTCGCTGAAGGGCTTCAGTTTGTAGCGGCAGGAGCCAAAAGCGCCACCGGGGGTCCGGAGCAGGGCCCCTATGGTTTCGTCAGACTCGTGGGAGGTATCAATCAGTTCTTCGCGAAGGGCGCCAAGAATGCCATTGTGACCTGCGTAGACCCGGCCGATGTGTTCTGGGTAGCGCCGGGCCGTTTCAATAACGGCACAGGCACTGGCGTTGATGACGGCGGTTACACCACCCGACTGTGCATAAAACGCGTGCTTTGGGGTCATCAGTCAGATTCCGGATGTGACTTACTGTTGTTATGTGTTTTGCGGTGGTTGTTTATGGTACTCGATCCCGGCAGGCTTGGCAGCTGTTTTTCATGGGGCATCTGTTGAGTTGCTTTGCAGAGCCCCGGGCCATAGAGTTAACGGTTACATGCGCTTTTCTTTCGCTGTGGACATTTAAGTGACTCACTGACGTATAGAGAAACGTGCCATCATCATCTTGTTATTGCTGAATGTTTGTAGGGAGAGTTGACCGTTAGCCATAAGACCAGTTCACCACGTAAATGTTCAGACAAGGCGAATGGTGCAGGGCATGGTGGCTCCATGTTCAAGTCATTCAACACAGTATGAGCATTTACGTGATGAACCCGAAGGGCCGCTCAGGGAATACGCCATGCTGTGTTACTCACTACTTATGTGGAATGTCACACTGCGCAGCTCGCGCCTTGCCTGGCGTATTCCCTGAGCGGCTGGTCACAGTCTAATGGCCAACTCTCCCTCTAGGTTCCATTGAAAAACAGTCAGCCTTTCTGGAGCCAGTGAATGCACATACATATTTTGGGGATCTGTGGGACGTTTATGGGGTCTCTGGCGATTCTGGCCAGGGAGCTGGGGTTTGAGGTATCGGGCTCGGACCAGCAGGTGTATCCGCCCATGAGTACCCTGCTAGAGCAGCAGGGAATCCAGCTCCATTGTGGTTATGACATTGAGCCGCTGAATCCGGCTCCTGATCTTGTGGTGATCGGCAATGCCATGACCCGGGGTAACCCGGCAGTAGAATATGTGCTGGAAAAAGGTTTGCCCTATACGTCGGGGCCGGCGTTTTTTTCCCGTTATATTGCCCGGGATCGTTGGATCCTGGCGGCAGCGGGCACCCATGGCAAAACCACATCCAGCAGTATGCTGACCTGGATACTGGAATATGCGGGGATGTCACCGGGGTTCCTTATTGGGGGTATTCCCCGGGACTTCGGTATTTCTGCCCGTCTTGGTGAGTCCCCTTTTTTTGTGGTGGAAGCGGATGAATATGATACGGCTTTTTTTGATAAGCGCTCCAAGTTTGTCCATTACCACCCCAGGACACTGATCATTAATAATCTGGAATTTGATCATGGGGATATCTTTGATGACCTGGCCGCTATTCAGCGTCAGTTTCACCATCTGATAAGAACGCTGCCGGGCAGTGCACGAATCCTTTATCCAGATGAAGATGCTGCCATTGCCGAAACTCTGGCAATGGGGTGCTGGTCTGAGCAGGAGAGCCTTGGTGGCAAGGACAGCCCCTGGCAGGTCAGGGAGGTGGCCAATGATGGCAGTGCCTTCAAGGTGTTATACAGGGGCGACGAGGTGGGGGCTGTTAAGTGGAACCAGGAAGGAGAGCATAATGTGGCCAATGGGCTTGCGTCAGTAGCGGCAGCTCATCATGTGGGCGTTTTGCCCTCGGTTGCCTGTGAAGCTCTGTGCTGTTTCCAGGGGGTTAAACGCCGTATGGAGCTGGTGGGAGAGGTGAATGGAGTCCGTATTTATGATGACTTTGCCCATCATCCGACAGCCATTGCCACTACTCTGGAAGGGCACAGGGCCAAACTCGGAAAAGACGCCCGGATTCGGGCGGTGATTGAACCCCGGTCCAACACCATGAAAATGGGGGTTCACCGGGCGTCCCTTATGGATTCAACCCGACAGGCTTCCGAAGTGATCTGGTTCCGGCCACAAGGGCTGGACTGGCCTCTAGAAGAAATGGCTCGCCAAAAAAGTCCGGTGAAGGCGGTGGTGATGGACTCCACCGAAGCCATTGTTCGTTATCTTGCGGATTCTTCCCGTTCCGGGGACCATCTGCTGGTGATGAGTAATGGGGGCTTTGAGGGCATTCATTCAAGAATTACACAGGCTTTAAAAGAGCGGGATCCGTTATGATATCGACCCACCCGGAGCGGGTGACACTGGCTTTGACCGGAGCTTCCGGTGCTTGTTATGGCCTGCGCCTTATGGAGTGCCTGGTAAAGGCGGACATTCAAGTGTTATTTCTGGTATCCAGGGCAGCACTGGTGGTATTGGAGACGGAAGTGGGCATGCAGCTTGTGCCGCCTGGTCATGAAGATGACCTTGAGGCCATAGAAACCGGACTGGCAAGGCGTTTTAATGCCCGTGAAGGGCAGATCCGGATTTTCGGGGAGAATGACTGGATGGCTCCTGTTGCTTCCGGCAGTGGGGCTCCCAGTGCCATGGTGGTTTGTCCCTGCAGTATGGGCACTTTGTCGGCTATTGCCTGCGGGATCAGTAATAATCTGATCCAGCGTGCTGCGTCTGTGGCGATTAAAGAGCGGAGGCAGCTGATTCTGGTGCCGAGGGAGTCACCTTATTCAGAAATTCACCTGGAAAACATGCTGAAGCTGACTCGTATGGGGGCGGTCATTCTGCCCGCCTCTCCGGGGTTTTATAACCGGCCTGGCAGCATTGATGAACTGGTGGATTTTATTGTGGCCCGTATCCTGGATCAGCTGGGGGTCGACCAGCAATTAATGCCTGCGTGGGGGGAGGAGCGCCTCTGATCGCTCTGGTACCGGGGCAGGCCTCATGTTTTGTAACCACAGGGCCAGAGCGTCCAGATAGAGCACCAGCCGGGTGTCCGGGTCTGCCTGGTGGGCGGCAAGATCGACGGAAAAACCATCAGGCAGCTCCTGCCTGACCACTTCTTTTTGATAATGGCTATGGGGTTGGTCTGAGATTACCAGGGTGCTTCCCGGCACTGGCTTTGAGGTCATCCACTGCTTGAGGGTATCCCGGGTGTTGGGTCTTTGCCAGCCATTTTCTTGCCAGTGCCGGGGAGTATCCACAAAGAAGACGGGAATGCGCATCATATCATCTGGCATGGAGGTCATCCGGTAAAGCATTTTCGCCCCTTCGGTCTCCGTTCTTGGCCAATATTCCGGGGCTGTTGTCGTTTCCCCTGATGTCCTGAGGAGCTCCTGAATGCGATCCACTTCGGGGGTTAAGGGTCTCTGTCCGACCAGGAAAACCAGGTTTTCAAAGCGTGTGCCCTGTTGCCAGAGCTTTGATAGCTCGTTCAGTCGGCGCTGCATTCTCGGGACGGTAGCCCCCAGCAAGAGGGCATATTGGTAATGGTTTCTGGCTGGCAGAATCTCCTGAACCATTCCCAGTTTTTCCAGGAGCTGGAGTGCGCTTTGGCGGGTAGCCCTGGTAATATTCAGATCGGGCACCTCCCAGCGCTCCTGGCCGGGCTTTCTCCTCCAGACCTGGCTTGCGGCAATCATATCATCCAGCGTGGTTCCATGGGGAATGTCCAGTAGTTGCAGCAATTCATCCAGGTGGCCGAGCATGGCCTGATAAGGCTGGCTTGAAGGAGGGGAGGCGGAGGAGCCCCCGGAGAGATTGAGCATCATCAGTATTCCTGCCACATACAGGAAACCGCTGAAGGGAGAGCGGTTCTGTTTCATTGTGTTTTACCCTGGATTTACGTCTCAACTTCTGTTCGAAAAGTGAACGGGAGCGGCCAGGGAAATAGAGTAGCTTGCCCTCAGGAGTTATGGGTTACAGAAAAAGGTGGCGTTGAAGCCTGCTGTTGAATAAAGTCCTGGCTTATTTCCGGAAGCTCCCAGTTGTCCGGGAAGTTTTTGGTCATGGCTTCCATCATGACGGAGTATTCCTGGGCGGGTTTTTCCAGAAGGTAGGTCAAAAAGGTGTAGATCCGATCTGACATTTCCTTGCTGATCTGGTTCAGCTGGGTGTCATTAATCTGTCCTTTTTTTTGACACTCCTCAATGGTGGAGTGGCGGATGCAGTTGGCTGAGATGATCAGCGCCAGTTTTTTGATGTTTTGCTCTTCCATAAGGGACTCCATGCCTCACCAGAAAATAGTTTTTACGCTTCCTATATTAAAGCTAGTTGCTGTGGGCATGGATTCAAGAGGGTGAAATAAAGAAAGGGGCCCGCAGGCCCCAGTTTGAATTATTTAGCAAACAGAGCATACGGAGGCGGCGCATTCCATATGAGGCTGGCTTCTGCAAGACCTCTTTGCAAGCCGATGACGGCCCCAGTGCCTGCCACAAAACTGATGGTGTAGGGCATTGTTGGTGAAAGGGGAGGGCAGAGGATGGTTGTGACCAACGCTGCGCCAGTGCCAATTATACCTCCAATTCCCGCTCCCTTTACTGTCTCCTTCCCAATAATAACGGCACATTGTACCACTCGAGCAGAACAGTCTTTTAAGGAAATCCAGCCATTTTTAATACGGCCAGGTATGGATTGCATGTATGTTGTTGCGTCTTTACATACAGTGACAAAACGGGATTTTAAACTTGAACAGCTCTCAGGTATTGAGGTTATTGCAGTAACCAGGCGGGACCCTAATGATTTAAACCAGCCCTGGCTTGGTTGACCGTCTTGATGGGTTCCCTCTACCACAGAAGGAATGCAGCGATCACTGATCGATACAGAACCCCCTTTGAATTCCTCCGCGGGTGGGGCTGAAGCTATTGTCGCCTGTGTTCCAGCTACTGTTGTTACACACATCATGAACTCCTTTTCTTTCACTGAGAAACATAAGCCTTCTGGCTGTTATTGACAGCGGGCAGTATGGCAGGGGTTCGACTTTGGTAGCACTAACAGGAGGGTTAGGTTTAATAACCATTTAACTTGCTTGTTCTTTTAATGCTTTTGTCGAATTTTTTTTTATTAGAGGGCTGTTAGGTTTATGTAAGTTATTGATTTTTTTATTTAGGTAGGCTTTTAAAAGGAGGTTTTACTATGAAAACAATAGGTTATGATTCGGTTGGACAGGATGGAGGGTATTGCGCTGATGGGCAGGATCGCTTTGTAAAGGGAAGTTCTGATAAAGGTGATTCTGTCAAAAGAGTGGATTCGGCTGGTCCAAAAATGCACCAAAATGCTGTTGATGTGGACACTCTATCGAAAGGTATCGAGGAATTTTCGATTAGTTCAGATCAGGTCGCTGTATCTCATGATGGGATTAAAGAGAAAAGCATTAAAAGAATGAAGGCAATGAAACCTGTTGTGGATGTATTTATTGAACAGTTTCCAATATGAGAAGCATAAATTTAGAACGCCCAGGCGGAAATCGTGCTTGTTAGATGCCATTGGGACTACCCTCTTTGGGAAGGGTGCTTCAACAGAAGCGAGTCAGTTCACTAATTCGTTACGTGATCATTTGGAAAACAATAACATTGTTGCCATAAATGGCCTGTTAGATATTGAGGAGGACAAGCTCAAGGAGGCAATACATCAGTATGTAATGAGGCATTATGGCGTAGATATTGAGGTAGTTGTTCTATTAGATTTTGGGGATTTCAGATTGGTCAATGGTGGAGCTCCCCTTGGAGAGGGGGCCTATAAAGTGCCAGTATTGTTTGAAGATGGTGGTCATTATCAAACATTTCATGGGATTTCTCTGGAGGCTCCTTCTAATGAAAATGATACAGTTGTTGATGATGGCCTTCCTGATGATATGATCCAGAACCTGGCCAAAAATGGGCTGCTTGATAAAATAGCATCCGATTTTGGTAGTACTCCCATCAAAGGTTTGCATTAACATCATTAAGTTATTGAGAGTGAATAAAAAAACGGTGAGTGATTGTCACTCACCGTTTTTCTGAATCTATTGGCACTCTTCGGGAAATAGAACGCCTCGATTAATATGGTCAAGCAACCACTGCTGGCTTTCCCCGGTTTTACAGACTATCCATTGTTCGGGTAAAAGAAGCCCGTTGTTGCAGAGCGTTTTGCCCAGCTCAATCAACTCTCTTTCTGAGCATTTCTGGTGCTCACCATCCGCAAACAAATAGAAATGGTCACCCTGGTAAAACGCCTGACGGGACCCTTCGTTGAGGTAAAGGGGACAGTCTCTGAACTCCTGAAGGAGAGCAGCCCAGTTATCGATGGGGTCTTCAACCGGCTGAGGGTGCTTTGGCTGGGTCATGGCTTCACCAAACCATTGAGCCAGCAGCTGCCGGTCTTCTGTGTAGTGACGCAGAATGGCCTGTACCCGGTCCAGGGCCTGTTCGTCAATCTCGCCGGGGTTTTCCGGTTGCAGCAAGTCCGCGTCAGCGTAACGCTGGCTTTCGCTGATCCGGTCTGAGACAAAATCGGTAAACTGCATCAGGATGTCCCGGTGGCTGGGGGCTCTGAAGCCAATGGAAAGAGTGATGCACTCTCCCTGGGCAACGCCATGATGGCCCACTCCGGGGGGGAGATAGAGTAGATCGCCGGGCTCCAGCACCACATCTTCCAGTACATCGAACTCAGACAGGATATGCAGGGGTGTTTCTCTGATTCTGGGTGCGGAATCGTCATAAACAGGGCCAATCTGCCAGCGTCGCCTGCCTTCGGCCTGCAGTAGAAACACATCAAAATGATCAAAATGAGGTCCTACATTGCCACCGTCAGCGGCATAGCTGATCATGATATCCTCCAGCCGCCAGCTGGGTAGAAACCGGAAGTGCTTCAGCAGGTCGTGAACTTCCGGAACCCAGTGATCCACCGCCTGTACCAGCAAAGTCCAGTGACTCTCAGGAAGCTTCTGGAAGTCGGTTTCCTGAAAGGGGCCGTGCCGGAGTTCCCAGGGTTTGGGTGCCTCTGGAGAGCCGCCATGCTCCAGGATAATCCGTGACTCAACGTCCTCTTCCAGAGCCAGACCGGCAAGTTCATCTCCGGAAAGGGGGGATTGAAAATCCGGCAGTGCCTGGCGAACCACCAGAGGTTTTTTCTGCCAGTACTCACTGAGAAAACGGTCGGGAAGCGCTAATGGCAGGGGGGACTGTTTTGGGGTGTTCATATTGAAAGGGGCCTCTACACCAGTAGAAAGATGAGTCTTTTGAGCATGAGAGGATCTGTGATTCTGATTATGACGGGTATATATACCGATGAACTTTTTTATTCCAAAATTTTGTATTGGTGCTCTCGAAGGGTAGGATAACGTATTCTGTCCATTTTTGGTTCATGGCAGATCAATAACAACGAACGGAGGGAAGCGACGATGAGCAAGGTCTATGGTGTCCCTTTATCACCTATGGTGCGTAAAGTTCTGGCCGCCCTTGAAATCAAGGAGGTGGAGTACCAGCTGGTGCCCGTATCCCCTTTTCAGAAACCGGAAGGTTTTCAGCAGATCAGCCCGTTGCAGAAAATCCCGGCCTATCAGGATGATCAGGTGGTTCTGGCGGATTCAACCGTCATTTGTGAGTACCTGGAAGACCGGTATCCCGAGGTCTCTCTTTACCCATCGGACCCTGCATTGAAAGCAAGGGCTCGCTGGCTGGAAGAGTATGCGGACACGGTATTGCTGCCGGTACTGGGGACGGTTTTCTTTGAGCGGGTGGCGAAAAAAATGGCCAATAAAGAGTCGGATGAGGCCAAGGTTCAGGCGGCTCTGCAGGATCGTTTGCCGGCGGTTCTGTCCTATCTGGAATCTGAGGTGCCGAAAACGGGTTATCTGTTTGGCCCGGAGCTGCAACTGGCGGATATTGCCATTGCTACGCACTTTATCAATCTCAGTTATGGGGAGGTCAAAGTGGACGGCGCTGCCTACCCAACCCTGGCCGGGTATGTCCAGAGATTGATGCAGCATCCGGCCATGGCTCACCGGATGGCAGAAGACCGGAAAATGCTCTCCGCCTGAGGGGCTCTTACCAAGAAGAGTACTGCGAAGCGCATTTTGCACCCCGCTTTCGAGACGATCGCGGGGAACCCTGCACTTATTGCTGAAATGGATAGACCGGGCCGAGCCCCAGGATGCCAGTCAGCTCATCCAGAGCCGAGCGAGACTCGGTCAGCAGCTGGGGATCCGCCAGGTCTGTTTCTGTCAGCCGGTCCCGGTAATGTCTGCTCACCCATTGGCTTAACGTTGTGAACAGTGCCTCGTCCATCAGGCAGTTCTGGTTGGTGGCTTTCAGTTCCTGCTCATTCAGAACCACTCTTAATCTCAGGCAGGCGGGGCCACCCCCGTTGTTCATGCTCTGGCGAAGATCAAATACTTTGATGGCATCAATGGGGCTGTTGTTCTGTTCCACGAGTTCCTGAAGGTAGTGCCAGACCGCCGGGTTTTTTTCGCATTCAGATGGGACAACTATGAGGGTCTGGCCATTATCCAGGCTCAGAAGCTGACTGTTAAACAGGTAACTGGCCACGGCCTCTTCCACGCTGACTTTCTGTTCCGGAACCTCAATAATATGGAAAGGGCGGTTGCCAAAAGCCGTGGTCAACTGCTCATAAACCGTCTGTTGATTGAGAAAGGCCTGTTCGTGGCAGAAGAGCAGGTTACGGTTTCCAACGGCGATCACATCGTTGTGAAAGACGCCCAGGTCAATCACCTTGGGGTTCTGCTGGGCAAAAAGGGTTCGGCCAGGGGTAAGCTGGTGGTTGCGGGCGACGGCCTCACTGGCTTCCAGGCTTTGTCGGGCAGGAAATACCTCTGGCACAGGCTGGCTGTTGTTAAAAGCCTGTTTACCATAGACGAACAGTTCAACGCCGGGCTCACCGTACTCCTGACAGAAACGGGTATGGTTGGCTGCGCCCTCATCCCCGAAAGCATCTACAGCAGGGAGTGCCGGGTGATGAACGAAATAATCCGGGTGGTTAAAAGTGGCCTGGAGAATTCTGCCTGTCACCCGGTGTTCCAGAGACCGGTGAAACTTGCTGACCAGGTTGGCGGGAGTGAAGTGTACTTTCCCATCGGCACAGTCGGCGCTGGGAGAAACCGTAGCGGCGTTGGCTGTCCACATACTGGAGGCAGAGCAGCAGGCCGTTAACAGGGCTGGGGCTTGTCTGGCGGCCTGGGACAGAACTTCAGCATCACTGCCGGTAAACCCCAGCTGTCGCAGGGTCTGGATATCAGGGCGCTCCTGAGGTGCAAGCACTCCCTGAACCAGTCCAAGATCGCTGAGGGCTTTCATTTTTTCCAGACCCTGCAGGGCGGCCTGTTTCGGGTTGGATACCTGACCTGCATTGCCGGTGGAGGCCTTATTGCCCAGGGAGAGCCCGGCATAATGATGGGTGGGTCCCACCAACCCATCAAAGTTGGCTTCTGTTGAGGTGCTTCTCACCATAGAAGGTACCATAGAGGACTTTATAGAGGGTGCTTTCATTTATTGTACTTCGCAATTGCCCGGCCTCTTTTTTCATCCACCTTTTATCCAAAGGGTGGCAAAGTCGATGAAAAGCAGGCCGGCGAATGACTTTATAACTCAAGGCCAGGAGCCAGTTTTTCCGGCATCACCAGAGCTTCAGACTCAACGCTGGCTACCGGAAAGGCGCAGTAATCCGCTGCAAAATAGGCGCTGGGGCGGTGGTTGCCACTGTCTCCCGGGCCTCCAAAGGGGGCAGCGCTGCTGGCTCCGGTAATGGGGCGGTTCCAGTTGACAATACCCGCCCGGATTCGCTGCAGGAAACGCTGATACTCATCCGGGTCTTCACTGAGCAGTCCGGCAGACAGTCCAAACCGGGTGTTATTAGCCTGGGTGAGAGCGCTGTCAAAATCCCGGTAGCGGATAACCTGCAGCAGTGGCCCGAAATACTCTTCATCGGGTAGCTCTGCAACCGGAGTGACATCAATGATCCCCGGTGATACCAGACCCGTGCCTTGTTTCAGGTGTGTGACTGGAAGGATGTCCATAGCTCCAAGGGATTTCAGGGTTTTCTGGGCGTTCAGGATATGGCTGGCGGCGGTTTCCGAGATCAGTGCTCCCATAAAGGGTTGCTCATCGTCGTTCCACTGGCCCACCTTCAGCTTGCGGGTGGTTTCTTTCAGTAATGTCAGAAACCGGTCGCCCCACTGCCCTTCAGGAACAAATAAACGACGGGCGCAGGTACAGCGCTGGCCTGCGGTAATAAAGGCAGAATGCACCGTATCATGAACTGCGGCACGGATATCACTGACTTGTGAGACAATCAGAGGGTTATTGCCGCCCATTTCCAGTGCCAGGATTTTGCCGGGCTGTCCTCCGTATTGCTGATGGATCGCCTTGCCGGTAGTGGAGCTTCCCGTAAAAAACAGCCCATCCAAATCGGGGTGAGTAGCCAGGGCTATGCCGGTTTCTTTTTCCCCCTGAACCAGATTAAGTACGCCATCAGGGAGTCCGGCTTTTTGCCAGAGTTGTACGGTCAGCTCGGCAACCCCCGGTGTCAACTCACTGGGCTTGAAGACAACGGTATTGCCTGCCAGCAGCGCTGGAACAACATGGCCATTGGGCAGGTGACCGGGAAAATTATAAGGGCCGAATACCGCAACCACCCCATGGGGTTTGTGGCGGATCATCGCCCGGCCAACCGGCATCTCATTTTCAATGGTGCCGGTACGTTCATGGTAAGCCTTGATGGAGATGGCGATCTTGCCTTTCATGGCGGCCGCTTCGGTTCTTGCCTCCCAGAGTGGTTTTCCTGTCTCCCTGGCAATGGCGATGGCAAGCACTTCACTGTTTTCTGTCAGCAATTCGGCAAAGGTCTTTATGATGGCTTCCCGCTCTGCAAAGGCTCTGTATCCCCAGGATTCACTGGCTCCTCGTGCAGCGGTAACGGCCTGATTGACCTGCTCCGGGGTTGCGCAATGCCCCTGCCAGACAGGGGCGGCGGTGCCGGGGTTGGTTGACAGGAGTTCGGAACCATCCGCTTCCAGCCACTGACCATTAATAAAAAGTCCATGGCTGCAAAGCTCTGGGCTGACCGGCGAATCCATTTTCGTTTGCGTCATGACTTACTTCCTCTTGTCGCGGAAAAAGGGCTTGAAAGGGGAACGACCCTGAGTGGCTGTCCTTCCTCTACCCTGAGTGCATCGGCCTGTTCCCGGGTGATATTGACAAACTCCAGACCTTCAAAGGAGACATTGCCCAGGGTGCACCGGAACTGTTCAAAGTCATTGTTGGCGATTAACCACAGGTTGTCGTCGGTGGTAGGGTGATGAACGATTCTGACGGTGTAATTCCGGCTGTCACGAACGGCCCGGATGTCTTTTGTTCTGACTTCAAGAAGAGGGCCTGCATCAAAAATATCCACATAGCCGGTATAGTAAAACCCTTCGCTTTCCAGAAGGTGTCGGGCAGGCGTCGTGCTTTCATGGGTGACGCCAATGACCTGTCGGGCCTCGTCCGGGAGCAGGTTGGTATAGATCGGGTGGCGGGGCATCAGCTCGGCGATAAACGCTTTGTCTCCGGTGGAGTGGTGGTCAGCCTCTTTAAAGTCCACAGCAAAGAAGTGCCGGCCCAGCGCTTCCCAGAAGGGGGAAACTTCATTCTCATCACAGCAACCCCGCATTTCTGCAAAGACGTTGGCACTGAAAAGCTCTGGAAAGGCGGCCATAAACAGAAAGCGGCTTTTTGAGAGCAGGGGGCCGTTTTTCGAATGCCGGTAGTCTGGGTGCAGAAACAGTGTACACAGTTCGGAAAAGCCTGTGTGATCGCTACACAGCATCAGGGTTTCCACCATGGTGTAGACGTCCAGCTGGCGGGAAGCATGAACCTGCTTGCTGATTTTGTAATTGTACCAGGGGGCGCTAAGACCCACCGCGGCTTCAATGCCAGAGGTTCCAACCACTTGACCGGTTTCGGTGTCTTCCAGAATAAACAGGTAGAGGGCCTCTTCAAGGATCGGCAGGCCGCCGCTGTTGCTGGCAAAGGAGTTGAGGGTCCATTCCAGCTTGTTGTCGACCATTGGCCGACGGGGCTGGAGAGAGGTAAAACCGGCACCGGTCTGGTTGGCAATCTGCCACAGCGCTTTGGAGTCCTGCGCCGTAATGGGGCGAACAATCATCATAAGCAAGCACTACCTGTCGTTTTTATTGGATAATGTAGTGTATACATCGTAGTTTTTATTCTTCGGCCCAACCGGGTAGGGGAGCCGTACGGCTTTTTTATTGCCCTGTTTTCGCTATGGGCATCTGCCGATGGATTAATCACCGGAAGCCTTTCATGGAGTGTATCGCTGAATGGGATTGACGACAAATGGGCTTTAATCCCACAGGAAATGTGAATAAAGGCCTGGCCGGACAAGCGGCCAGCTGGCAGTTTGCGCTTCTTTAATGGCTAAAGGCTTGAAGCCACTGCTTTAGCGGCTTCATGGGATGTAGGAAGTTTACAGGTACTGGTCAATACCCAGTTCACAGGTTGTTTTTTTCTGGTGCAATGTTTCAGAGAGTATTTCATCATTGACGCTGAGGCTGGCCCGGGTGCTTTCCGGGTGGTAAAGGTGATACCCCACGCCACCAAACTTAAGTGTTTTGCGCTGAACATTGGAGTGAAGCATCCGGGCGACGAACTCGCTGTCTTCTCTGCCCCAGCCTTGAAACGCCTCATTAAAGCCATTGACTTTAATCACATCGTCACGCCAGAAAGCCATGTTGCAGCCCCTTACACTGCGAAGGTTGTTTTTTACTTTGGAGAACAGGGTGGACAACAGTGGGTTGTTGATGGCATTCATGCGATTGCTGATCCCTTGCATGTGCCACTTCAAGCTGGAAATGCTGTCTTGGAGGAAGTCAATGGTAGCGGTTTCTGACAACAGCACTCTTGAGCCTTGAACTGTGAAGTTTTCCTGAGCTGCTTTGCTATGACTTTTTATAAAGTTGGGGTCCAGCACGATATCTCCATCAATCATGACGATATAAGGATGGCGAGCTGCGGCAATGGCTTTATTTCGAATCATTGCCAGCCGGAAACCACTGTCTTCCTGCCAGCAGTGGTGTATTGGGATACTGGATGATGCAGCCATTTCCCTGACCAGGTTGACGGTTTCGCTGCTGGAACCATCGTCAGCAATAATAATTTCTTCCGGGCTCCGGGTCTGACAGAGTGCACTTTCAACGACTTTTTTCAGCGCATCCGGGCGATTATAGGTGGTAATGATAAGAGAAACCGTCATGATTTTTTCTCGCTCTCCTGCATCATCGCCAGTTTAAGGTACTTGTAGTAGGTGCCTTCAGCATGGGCAAAAGAGATAATCAGTCCATATTTTCCATCCAGCAGCCCCAGCCTGAGAAAGTAGGTGCGAATAAACGCCCACAGGCCTTTGTAGATGGCCTTACCAATGGAGGCTTTTTTCCCTTTTTCGAAGAGCTGTTGAGCGCCAAGGCTGGAGTAACTGTTGGCTTTGTCCAGTAAAGACGCGATGGAATCAAAGGAGTAGTGAATCAGGTCGTTTTTCAGGCGCTCAGTGGTGCCTTCTATCAGGGGCCTCTCATGGACCAGGTCTGAAGAGTAGGTCACAAAGCCCCGTCGAAACACTCTGGGAATATAGTCTGGCCGCCAGCCACAATGATGGATCGGGCGGTTGCATAAATAAGAGAGTCTGGGGAAGGCGAACCCGTTGACACCTTCAGGCGCCTCAGCAATGGCCTTCAGGATTTCGTTTTTCAGCGCATCGGTCACGACCTCATCGGAATCCACGGACAGAATCCAGTCACCGCTGCATTTTTCCAGGGCCCTCTGATGCTGGATGCCAAAGCCAGGCCAGTCGGTTTCATAGACCTTGTCGGTGTATTGCCGGCTGACCTCAACGGTGTTATCGGAGCTTCCGGAGTCCAGCACGATGATCTCATCTGCCCACTTGACGGATTCCAGCGTTTCCTGCAAACGGGGCATGGCATTTTTGGCAATAATGGAAACGCTGATGGTGGGCATGGGTTCTTTCTGTCCTTCTTTATCAATAAAAATTCAATAAGTGGGAAGCGGACTGTTCCGTGAGCGGGGGCTGATTATATCAGCGCCCCGGGGGATGCAAAACCGGGTGCTTGAACTATCCTGAATGCCTCATAAAAACCAGGCTCAAGATATTTGTGATGAAGGCGCATAGGAAAACCTTTCCGATCAGTGTGGAGGAGTACCTTGAAGGGGAAAAGTCCGCAGAGGTGAAGCATGAATATGTGAATGGTTTTTCATGTGCAGTGCAGGAGTGCAGCCGAAGACATAATCTGCTAACAGTCACGTTGACTGTGTTATTGGCAAACCACCTCAAATCGACTGACTGCCAGGTTTATGCCTCCGATATGAAAGTGTGGGCAGGAGGTAAAAAAGACAACATCTTTTATTATCCGGACGTGATGGTGGCCTGTGGTTGTGGGGAGCAGGACCGGTATGTGGAAGATGCTCCCAAAGTGGTTATTGAAGTGCTCTCCCCCTCTACGGAGCAACATGACCGCCTGTCAAAACTGGCGGCTTATACCCGGATTCCAAGCCTTGAAGAGTATCTGCTGGTGGATCAGGACGACATGGGGATCGACCTGTATCACCGCAACCCGGAGCCGGATAATGAGCGGTGGCAGCTGAACCGGCTGGGGGCAGAGGATCTACTGGTTTTGTCATCCATTCACTTTGAAATACCGGTGGCGCAAGTGTACCAGGATATTATCGGTGTGATTTAACCGGCTTTTCCCGGGCTATCCGTACTTTCAAATATCCTGTCCGCAGAAGCCGCCACAAATCCCTGATAGAGCTGACCATCGGCCTGGGGGTAGCGAAGGGCAAATTCATAATAACAACCGGGAACGTCCAGGGTGCCGTCACTGAAGTGAACCGGGATAGTTTTTGCCAGGGTGGAGGATTGCTCCAGCAGTACGTCCGCTGACCCTTTAATCAACCCGCCACTTTGGTTCATGGAATACCCTTTGTCGATGAGCATTTGGTTCACACTGTCGATATCGGAGTGGGATGTCAGGTGGTTGATGGAAACGGTGAAATGATTGGGTCTAAATCCATGGGCAGACACCCAGGCCGCATATTCACTGATGGCTGCCAGTGTCTGGTACTGCTCAATGGAGATTGTCCAGGGTCGGCCGGAATAACAGAACCCCGGTTCTGCCACCTGCTCAGGGGGCAACTGATCAATCAGTTGCCCGATGATCTGGCGACCCTCTTCCGGTAGCTCCTCCACCAGAAGTTCGCTGATAAATACTTTTGGGAAGGGCGTTTCCGGTGAGTCATCCGGGTGGTGAAAGTGTCTGGCACGGAGTTTTTTCACCGGAAAATGATAGTCGTCACCTGGCAGGTAGCCCGCGTTCAGAAAAGGAGCCGCTATTTTGTCCAGAGTGACTTTTTCCAGGTTGAACGTTCTCAGGGCGATATGATCGTTGACGACCTTTCCCCCGTTCAGGTCGGCAAACAGTTGATGAATCGGTCTGGCATCCGGTGTCAGTGCCAGATAGTCCTGCCACATGGCATCCAGCAGTGGTTGTATATTCTGGTTCATTGTGGATCTCCTTTTAGCCAGTCGAAACTCTGACCCTGGGCACTGGCGTGGGCAAGGGTCAGAAGCAGGGCTGCACTTAGCCGGGCCCTTGGTACCAGACTGCTGACAATCAGGTACTCCTGGTCACTGTGAATGGCTCCCCCCTGAACGCCGAGGGTATCAATGTTGGGAATACCGGCTGCCGCCAGGTTGTTGCCATCACAGCAGCCCCCCGTAGGTTTGACCTCCAGTTTGATTCCAAGCTCGTTGCCCAGAGACTCTGCCAGTGACAACAGTCGTTTATTTGCCGGTGACAGGCGTTTTGGTTTTCGAGAAAAGCCGCCATGAAGTTCAAGATGGATACCGTCGCGCTGGTTGATGTCATCAATCAGCTGTTGGAGTTGTTCAAGGCACCACTGTTCATCTTCCGGCTGTTCCAGGCGGACATTGAACCTGTGCAGACAACGCTCCGGCACAATATTGGTGGGGCCGCCTCCGTGAATATAGCCAGGGTTGAAGGTAATACCCGGGCGCTGTCCATTGAGGTCATCCATGGCAGAAACAAAATCACATAAGGCTCGAATGGCGTTACGACCCAGGTGATGTTCCCGCCCTGCATGGGCTGCCTTGCCATGGCTGACCACCGTAAAGTTGCCGCTGCCCTTGCGTTGACCGGCCAGGCTGCCATCCGGGAAGCAGGGTTCGAAAATCATGCCGAAGTGAACTCTCTCTGCGGCTTCTGCGATCAGGGGGGCGGAGCCGGGTGAACCGATCTCTTCATCGGGATTAAACAGGATTTCCCAGCCAATCTGGTCAGCCCATGGGCTTTGTTCGAGCACTTCCAGCGCCTTGAGCATCACCAGGATACCGCCTTTGAGGTCAGTGACCCCCGGGCCATTCAGGGTGTCCTTATCAAGCCAGCGCACTTGCTGGAAGGGGCTGTCTTCGGGAAATACGGTGTCCATATGGCCGCAAAGGAAGACTTGCAGGGGGGCTTCTGGCCGTTTCCGGATACGGAGGGCATTGCCCAGAGGGTGGATCACTTCTTCGCCATGGTCGTTGATAATGCTCCAGGGCGAAACTTCAATGACTTCTGAAACGCCATTGAGAGAGGCGGTTAATTGTTCAAGTTTTGCCAGCACCCGGTTGACGCCATCGGCGTTCAGGCTGCCGGAGTTGATTTCAGCCAGCTCAATCAGATGGCTGAGCATGTCGTCCTGCTGCTGATCAAGCTTGTTCAGCCAGGGGCTGACCGCTTCAGGTATCGTTGAGGTCATAGTATTAGCCCTGTTGTTTTAACAGCCGCTCAAGGCTGTTTGTTTTGTATGGCTACTATTTACAGTTGGTTATAATTGTCAGTGGTCGTTTATTTCCGTATCAGGGGAAAAGGGGAGCAACCCTGCTCCCGCTGTCAGGGGGTGCCGTTATTTTTGCACTACCCGGGCAATGGCTCTCTCCAGGCGATTCATCCCTTTGCTGATGTCCTCATCAGGAATGATCAGAGAAGGGGCAAAGCGCAGAACATTGGGACCTGCCACCAGCAGCATTAAACCTTCTTCTGCCGCAGCTGCCAGAAAGTCCTTGCCTTTGCCATGATAGTCTTCGATTAACTCCGCACCGATCAGCAGGCCCTTGCCTCTCACCTCTTTGAAAACATTGTACTTGCTGTTCATTGCCTGGAGGCGCTGACGAATCTGCTGGTGTTTATTTTCTACACCGGATAGAACCTGGGGAGTGTTGATGAGTTTGACGGCTTCGAGGGAAACTGCGCAGGCTAGGGGATTACCACCATAAGTACTGCCGTGGGTGCCAAAGCCAAGGCTTTCAGCAATTGAGCTGGTGGTCAGCATGGCGCCGATGGGGAAGCCGCCTCCCAGAGATTTGGCACTGGTCAGAATGTCCGGGGTGACCCCCAGTCCCATGTAGGCAAAGAGCTCTCCGGTGCGGCCCATACCGGTCTGGATCTCATCAAACACCAGCAGGGCATTATACTGGTCGCACAGGGCCCTGACGCCTTTCATGAATTCCGGGTCGGCAGGAATGATGCCTCCTTCTCCCTGAATGGGTTCTGCAACCACAGCGCAGGTTTTTTCAGAAATAATGGCTTTCAAGGCGTCCAAGTCGTTGTAAGCAGTGTGGGTAACACCGCCAGGAACCGGCTCAAAGCCTTCCCGGTATTTTTTCTGGCCTCCCACGGTGACGGTAAACAGGGTCCGGCCATGAAAGGACTGGTTAAATGAAATGATTTCATTTTTTTCAGGTCCGCTCTTGTCACGAGAATGATCGAAAGCGTATTTTCTCACCAGCTTGAAGGCGGCTTCATTGGCCTCACCACCGGAGTTGCAGAAAAAGACTTTGTCGGCAAAGGTGTGGTCGATTAACTCCTGAGCCAGGGCCAGGGCAGGCTCATTGGTGTAGACGTTACTCAGGTGCCAGAGCTTTTCGCTCTGCTCTTTGAGGGCAGCAATCAGCTTGGGATGACAGTGACCCAGGGCATTGACCGCAATGCCTCCGGCAAAATCAATGTATTCCTTCCCTTCCTGGTCCCAGACCCGGGACCCTTCCCCACGAACCGGTATCATGGCCTGTGGTGCATAATTGGGTACCATGACCTGGTCGAATGTAGAGCGGTTTACGGAATAATCTGTCATGTTCTTACCTTCTTGAATTATTGTTTCAGTAGCAAACAGTCATGGAGTGCTGTCTACGCTGAGCTGTCTGGTTTCTCTTGTTTTTCTTTCGCCATGGGCATGTTGATGGCGGTGACTTTCTGTTTGTTTTCCAGGTCCGGGGGTTGAACCCATGTGGTAATGATTATTCTACACAACCTGTGGCGTTTTGTGCTTTCAAAAGAGTGTGCTTTCAAAAGAGGGGTTTGGGTACTTTATTCATTCTGCTCTGTAGATGACCAGTGTTTTTTTCTAATGGGGGATTAGTCATCTGAAGAGCGGAGGGTTGTAAAGGGTGAAAGGCCCCGGAGTCTTGGTCCACAGGGCCTGGTGAAGGTTTACCCAAACAGTTTGCTCAGGTAGGGGTTCAGGAATTTTCCATCAGGGTCCAGCTCTGTGCGAACCCTGGAGAAATCGTTCCAGCGAGGATACAGGCGGGCAAAATCAGAGGCGCTCAGAGTGTTGAGTTTTCCCCAGTGGGGACGGCCGTGGTACTTCCTCAAAATCGGCTCGATGGCTTTGAAGTAGGGGGCAAAGTCTTCCTCAAAGAACCGGTGTATGGCAATTGAGCAGGTATCCCTCTGGTAGAATGGGCTCAGCCAGATGTCATCCCCTTTCACATAACGGAATTCGATGGGGAAAAATACCTCGGAGTGATGTTTTTCCAGGGTGGCACGGATTTCTTTCATGGCTTTCAGACCGTGCTCTCTGGGCAGGTGGTACTCCATCTCATTAAATCGGACATTTCGTTCGTTGGCGTAGTTTTTCCAGGAACTTTCAACGGTCACCTCCCGGGGGATGGTTTTCATATAAGAGCCCAGCACCAGTTCCCTCAGCCTGGGTGACCAGCTCAGAAGGTCCCGGGCCATCTTTAATTGTTCAGCACCGTCGTTGGTATCCAGTTTGTCGCTGCTTCCCAGCGGTTCACTGGTGATGTTATGAACATCCATCCACCCCATACCGGTAAAAGGAACGTAGTAAAACTCGAAGTTCCGGTTCTGATCGGCCATGGATTCGGCCTGCTCCAGTATCTCCTCAAAGGTGTGCCAGGTGGTTTCCCGTTTGAGTCGGTAGGGCTCTACGTTCTGCAGGGTAACCTGAGTAACAAATCCCAGTGCCCCAAGAGACACTCTGGCCGCTTCGAAAATATCCCTGTTTTTCTCAAGGCTGCAATGAATGATGTCTCCTTTCGCCGTTACCAGTTGCAGTGCTTTGACAAAGGTGGGGATACAGCCAATGCCGGCACCGGTACCATGGGTGGCGGTCGCCAGGCATCCGGCCAGGGACTGCTCGTCAATGTCGGGCATATTGATCAGGGCCTGACCGATATCTTCCAGGGGCTGACCCATACTTCCCAGGCGGGTGCCTCCATGAAAAGTGGCCTGCAGGTTGTCCCGCTGGTAGTCAACAAGACCACTTAAACGACTAAGGGATATTATTGTGTCATCGGTGGGTACCAGAGCAGAAAAGGAGTGTCCGGCACCTACAGGTCGAATCACCCCTTTGCTGGAGGTGATCAGCTCCTGTAATTCCCCAATAGTTGCAGGGGCCTTGCGCACCTGTGGGAAACAGGTCTGGGAGCCTGACCAGTTGCGCCAGGGAAGGCCTTTTCCCGGTTTACCGCTGGCGGGCTTCCGATCCGATAAGGTGCTTGAAGGGACTGTGGCAGAAGCAGGCAGAGCGCTTGAGGCGGCAACGCTGACCAGCGCCATCAGCATATTACGGCGGTTTATCATTATTATTATCCTGTGATGATGATTGCGGCGATGCTCAGTTCGGATTTTGTGAGGGGGCTGCGGCCATAAACCGGATCAGTTGTTCAAACTGTTCGGGATCACACTCCATGCAAAGACCAAAAGGAGGCATGCCTCCGGCTCCATTAACGACGCTGGTCAACAGCTGATCCATTCCCTTTTCCATTCTTTTTCCCCAGCCGATGTGGTCGCCGGTTAAGGGGGCCCCTGTGGCGGCAACGGTATGGCAACTTTGACAGCTTCGCTGGTAAATTTCCGATAACCCGGCATTTTCGGGAAGGAGGTTTCTGGCCTGCAGCTCCAGTTGTTCAGGGGGAGCGGATTGTTCACCGCCACAGGCGCTGAGGAGGACGGACAGAAAGAGCAGCAGCAAGGGGCTGGGAGATAAAAGACGGCTGGCCGACATCGGCTTCACTCCATGGATCATTGAATCCTGAAAGTTAGTTATTATTAGCGTTTTTCAGTCTAATGGCGGGTGTCACTGGTCGTCAATATTAAAGTTAGTTATGACTAGCTTTTCAGGCAGAGGGTTCCACCATGTCATGCAACAGGCTGTGCCAGTAAAGGTGAACCATCCTGCCGTATTCCTGAAAGGCAAAACCACCGGTCATATCCGGATCGTCCAGAGCCATTTCTACCGCGGCAGTGCCCAGTTCCAGTATCAGCCGCATACGCCTTTTCAGGATTTCAGTGTGTTCGATGCCGAACCTTTCGCTCCAGCGACGGGTGGCCCATTCTGAAAGCACAGAATGTGATTGCAGCCTTACCTGTTGAAGGTCTGGCACTACTCGCATCATCCGAAGAATGGCAAGACCGGCGGTCTGGCTCTGGGTAGCCTTGAGCGTGTCGTGTAACAGTTGTTCAATATAATCAAGGTGACTGAAGGGGTCTTCCGGGCAGGCGTGTTGTTCATACCAGTCCAGCGTAGCCTGGTTCTGGCTGTCCATCAGTCGTGTGCTGAGAGCGTGATACACGGCCTGTTTGTTGGGGAAATAACGATAGAGGGCCGGAACAGTAATGCCGGCTTTACTGGCAATAAGGTTAGTGGAGATTTTCTCCAGACCCTGTTCCTCCAACAGCAGAGCAGTGCTTTCCAGAATGCTTTCATAGGTTCTGATCGCTCGTTTCTGTTTTGGGCGATTATTTTCCAGACGTTCCAGGGAGGTTGATGGACGGTTGTTTGCTGACATCAGTGCATCCTGGGAGTGCGTAATTATGATCAAAATCCGGGCAGTTTTTTACTTCCCCGTGCTGCTCATGACAGGGAAGCGCATAAGTGTGATCGGAGTCTATCACAATTGTTACCGGTCCTTCGTCTGAAGTCTTATTATCAACATCGTGGATCTCAACATAAGCTGCAACGACAGTAGAGCAGGCTATATCCTGGTGAAGCCTCAATTCCTGAATGTCTTGAATAACTTTTCTTATATGGTTTTGAGTGGTTGGAATAGCAGCCTGTTTGTACTCTACATTGTATTTAGCCCACGCTCTGCTTTTTTGGGCTGATAGCCGGTTTTTTTCTCTCCTTATTTCAAGTTTGGACTTGTTTGCGAACTCAGGAGATAACTGGAACTTTAAATTATCAGGTTTGCAGGTGGTTATTTGGTGGTCTGATTGCAACTGGATCATTTGGTAAGAGACATCAAGGGCTTTGTTCAGTGTTGGTTCACGCAATTTTTTTTGACTGAACGTTGACAGATGTGCGTATTCAGAAAACGGCTTTAAACAGAATAGTGTTGAAATGTTGTTGCTAAAGGTTCTGGTAAGTGATTGCAGTTGCTGGGTAATCTCTTGTTCTTTAAGTGACTCCAGGGCTCTTTTCTGGGCTTGATACTCTCGGCCTGTTTTTTTTGAACGCGCTGTGGCTGTTATATTTTTAGACCGTTTATCTAAAGGTTTATGAAGGGCTTCAAAACTAATATAACGCATAGCCGAAGAAGGAATGACTGTGGTAACCCCTGTTCCAGCATCCCATGTTGTGGCCATTGTTAAGATTGGTTGCAAGTTGTTTGCGGGGGGCGTAGTTGTTACCGGGAGCGTAGTTGTTACCGGGAGCGTAGTTGTTACCGGGAGCGGCTGAGCCAGCTCATCCCGTTCAGGACTGGAGGCAGTTTGGGGTAAAAATGGATCAGCACTTCCAAGTAGCTCAGAAACCGTTCTTCCATGGAATAAAGAGGTCCCCTCTGGTTCCGTGAAATCAGGTTCAGGGCTGGATATTGGTGACGCGTATGCCCATGGGTTGATACCACTGCCTGACGCTTCCAAATGTCATACTCCAGAGTTTAAGAAGGGAAAATAGTTTTCCTGCGAAATAAGACCGGAAGTGTTCTAATAAGTTTCGGGTTGCTTCTAATGTCAGAAATTGAACTATTTGAAAGTGAGTGGTCCAAATATCGATTCAGTGTGGTTTATTAGGGTACTGGCACTATGGTTTTTGATGTTCGAGTTAAACTTGTTTTTGGTTTATGGGGGCTTGCTTTTTCCTGCGCTGTAATTTCTGCCCCTGATGCCGGGGGGATGTATTCGCCTGCCTATCAATATCTTGACGCTGATAGCCTTTATCACAATCAAGGTATTAAAGATGTCGGTGAGGCTATGGAGCATATTAATATTAGAAGGCGTATGGGATATTTTAAGCATCTTGGATACAGTGCATTAACATTTGCCTCTATATTTGCTGCAATATTGTCAGCCCAGTCAATTGCTCGTCGTGCTTCCGGTAATAATGATTCTGGAAACCCTGGAATGAGTGTGGTAGGTCAAACCTTGAGTTTTTTTCTAGCCCAGTTAATGTGGAGCATGAACGTAACTCAATGGCGCTGTTCAAATTAAATGTTGCTAACATGGTCTATACTCCCTGAGCATGAGAATTGTCGTGTAAAGTGGAGTTCCAGCCATGAAACCTCAGCAATTCCAAGACATCCTGAAGTCCATACCCATGATGTCCCCAGAGCAGATCGGTGTCCTCCATAAAACTCTGCCGCCCTCACCCATTGCCGGTGATGCACAAGGTATTTCCGG